>NZ_PNCZ01000026.1:0-89930 GCF_005887425.1 Pseudoalteromonas sp. S2721 | reverse complement strand
CCAGTTAAAGCTGAAGAACCTGTTAAAGCTGAAGAACCAGTTAAAGCTGAAGAACCAGTTAAAGCTGAAGAACCAGTTAAAGCTGAAGAGCCAGTTAAAGCTGAAGAACCAGTGAAAGCTGAAGAGCCAGCACAAGCTGAAGAGTCAGTGAAAGCTGTAGAACCTGCTAAAAATGAAAAAACTATTTTAGTAAAAGGTTCAGCAAGCGCTGCAATGGCAAAACCTACGCCTGTGGCAGATAGTGAGCCAGAGCCAACACCAGCGGCTATGGCGCATGACAAGCGTACAGCTATTCCAGATAGCGGTCTTCGTGCAGGTTCAATTAAACCTGCTGGCAGAGCCCGTGCTGATATGGCAAAAACCTTAGCGGCTGAATAATTTAGTTGCTTAATAAAAAAGCCGCGTTTATAACGCGGCTTTTTTGTGTGTAATGCTTTTAAATAACAACCTGTTGAGTACCTAGGTGATTGGCATAGCCGCCCACAAGAACCTTATAAACACCCTGCTCATCCGAATAAACACTGGCAGAAATGTGTGAACTGCACCCCATTGCTCGGCCTTGTTCAAACTTGAAATGGTTTTCTTGCTGTACAAATACGTGTTTTGATAAGTAGCATGCAAGCGCGCCACTGGCGCTACCGGTTGCTGACTCTTCGGGTATACCAACCAAAGGCGCAAAGTTACGACAACTTACTGTCAGCTCACTTTGCTCTTCACATAATTCAAAGGCATGCACACCAATCACATTATGCTGTTGGCAGAACTCGCTAAGCGCTGCCTCATCAATAACAATTTTATCTAAGTAGCCATTCGGCACAGCGACTATAATATCCGGCAATCCTGTAGTTATTACATCGATCGGCAAGCCGGTTTCTGCCAGAGTCGTTTCATCAAGCCCTAATAAGCCTGCAAGGTCGTCATAAGCAAAGTTGCCTAGGTATTTTGGCAAGGCTTGCTCCATGGTAATTTGCCCATCTTCGGCAATTGTTACACCTAACAAGCCCGCTTTTGTTCGTTGAGTGTAATAGCCAGGTTTTAATAACCCTTGTTCGAGGAGCGTAGCAAACACCGCTAGGGTTGCATGGCCACAGAAATCAACTTCTTCCGTTGTCGTAAAAAATGACACAGCAAAGTCAACTTCATGATCTTGCGCCACAAATGCCGTTTCTGAAAAACCGATTTCTTTTGCAATCGTCAGTTTTTCTGTGTTTGTGAGTTTATCTGCATTCAACACAACACCTGCTGGGTTGCCGCCTGTATTATTTGCACTAAACGAGTTAACTAAAAATGCGGTTATTGTCATTATTGTATGCCTTGGTTTAAATTAAATTCAAAAAACAACATGCCATTTTCCTTAGATGCTTGCTCTTCAAAAGCCAATTTTTTTAAAAGTTTAATTGATGGTGTATTTGACTCATCAACACCTGCGATGAGCTTATGCCATTGTGACTGAGTACCAGCGAGGTTTATAAATCCCTGCAATAATTCAAATGCAAGACCCTGCCCCCAATATTGCTCAGCTAACAAATAACCGATATGAGCATCATGCTTTTCGGTATAGATAAATAAAAGGCCAACAACTTCTTGCTGTTGAGATTGCAGCATTAGTAAACGGCACTCGTCAAGCATGTTAGCCAGCCACTTTTCAGCAGCAGCTATAGAATCTATCCCCTGAAAATAACCAGGTAAGTTTGCAACTACAGCAGGGGTTAATATCGTTGGTAAGGCAATCGTTAATTGATGATGCTCAACCATTGACGAGCTTGCGTCTATTTCAATCACATTTAATCTTTTCGTAGTGAAAGATAAATTCATTTTTCATCACCCAGAAGAGCATTAGTTAAGCCATTTATTTGAAACAATTAAGATTGCAACACTAACGCTTATTACAGCAAATAAAAGACCGATAATCAGTTGCTGGTATGCAATGAAGATCGAAAATCCAATAGCGGCTCCGATACAAAAAATAGCCCAGTATTAGCTTTGTTGCGTTTTATCATAGTCGTATCCCCCATCTGTAACCTCATCCTTGATGTTTCTTCTAATTATTGCTGCTTGGTATTTCAGGGTCGAGCTTCCCGCCTTCGTTAATATAAACGCTGTCCTTTATCAATTCAGACAAGTACCCTGCATAGCCTTTTAACTCAGGATCAGTCACCGATTTCAATGCTGTTTCCAAATCGTCTAAGTAACCTACATTTTTATTTTGCTCTGCAAACTGCTTTGAGTAGTTCGTCGCCAAATAAAGGTATTCAAGTCGTTTATATCCATCTAAATCCCCATTTAGGGCATGTTGAATCTCTTGAAATGCTCTAGCTCGATAATTATTTGCCTTATCAAGGTTACCTAAAGACTGCTGCCAACGAGCAAGGATCCTTAGCAACTTATTTTTAAAGAATTCATCTTTTTCGCGAAGTGCGTAAGTTTGCTCGAGCAAAGCTAACTTTTGCTCGAGAGTTGGCTTCAAAATGTGTTGAGACGCAAGAAATTCCGTTATTCTCTCAATTTCTGCAGGTTTAAGTTCGTCAAAGTCCCCAATTAAAGCTATAAAACCCGATGTCTCGCAAAACCAAATGCCATTTCTATCCGTATGCGGCCAAAACACCTGGTCATATTTTGATGGCCAACTGTAAATATAACCACCATAGCTTGCAGGCTCAGCAACCGCACATTTTGCACCCTTAACGATTGGGTCATCTACTTCGAACTCTCCCCACGTTGTTGAGTTAGCAAAAGATGATAAAACCAATAAAGCCACTGATAACTGTTTTTTCATAAAAACTCTCTTATAAACATCTTTAAAAATTAGATTTGTTGTTACATCTTCACGATATTCACTAGAACGTTTCAAAATCAGTTAAGGGGTTATAATTGTCATTTTAATTTTCAGCTGATTGGTTTTGTGGATGAATTACCACTTGCCAGCAGCCTCCCGAGGGCATGCATTTTTTATCTCTGTGACAAGTTTTCTTTGCTGAGCCGTCGGTTCACCTTCAACATTCGCTACCTCATCGACGAGATAACAAATTGAAGCTGCTTGCTCTTTTGTTACTTTATCTAAGCATCGCTCAATTACTTTGTGAGGTTTATCGTAAACGTCGCTAGTATGCCCTAACAAATGCGCACTTGAGCGTAATAAATCAGTTGCTTCTTTCATAGTTAAATGAAATTCGCTGTTAAAAAGCGATAAGATTTTTTCTTTTTGTTCTTTACTCATTTCACCGTCTATTTTGGCTACTGCGACCATATATAACGCAGCTACATCCATGGGTGAATCTAACTTAAATGCAGGATTTAAATCATGGTGTTTCCTGAATTTACGACGTCGGTACCAGCTAAAAGGATTCAACCAACCAATATCTATCCCCCCTTCTTGAAGTCGATTCAGTAACACCAAAATGGTCACTACAATACCTAAAACACCTAATACAACATGCATAATTTTTCCTTATTTTTATTACAGTCTATTGTTATTTATATTTTTTAAATTCTTCAGCCGTAAAATTACTTTTAAATGTAAAAGCATAGGGTGTGTCGCCGTTATCTCGCAGATATCGCAACCTTTCTAATGCCTCTTGAGGTGTTGGAATATGCTTATCTTCAATCCACCATAAAACATAGCTATCTTCTGCTAAGCGGTGAAACCATTCACCTTTTCTGCGCATGAAATCTCTGTGGTGAGTGCGAAACATAAAATTTTTTAGATCTTCAACGCTTTCCCACACAGACATATTGATTATCATATTTGGATCATCAAACAATTTAATATTGGTGGCATCGCCTGATTTGTCTTTTAATCGCCATACAAAACCAACACTGTTTTCAGCCACCCCATTTATTAAATCAAGATTATCTACAAAATCTTTTATTTCTGGGGCATCCAATGGGTATTTAGCAAGAGCAATATTTAGTTGGGCAAGTTTCATTAATGACTCTCCTTAGCCATCGGGGAAGTGTGTACCTTGAGTGTATTAAAACTAAGCGATATAGCAATAGCAACGTCATTGATATTAGTTAAATTCACCTTGCACAATTGCTTATAAATAAAAAAGCCCAGCAAGTGCTGGGCTATAAAACGAGTATTTATAATCTTATCGCTTAAAACTTAGAGCTTTAAGCTTGAGCCAAATTAACTTTCGTCTTGCTCCATAAAGCGCTGAAGTTGGTCTTTAAGATTAGGTGGAATACCTTTGATCACCAGTGTATCGGTTGCTTCGTTATACATGACACGCTCGCCTAAGTGTTTACGTTCAAAGCTCACGCTAACACCGCCGCCCATGCCAGAGAACTTCACCATGCTAGTGACTGTTTTCTTATCAACAGGGAACGACTCTTCTAAGTCATAACTTTGCTCTTGGCAGAAGCTTTCAAATGGACTGTCGTCATTTTTCGATAAGGTTGCAGAAAGCTCTTTAACGCTGGCATCTTCACCTGTGGTTACGCAATCATTACAGTAATCAAAAACTTGCTTACGTAGCTCATCTTTTTCTGACTTGTCGTATTGTTGCTCAGATAAATAATCTTCTACAGCACTAAGCATAACTTGGCTTTGCTGTTTAGGATCAATGCCCTCTTCGCAGCCTAAAAAGTCTAAAAAGAAATCAGCTACTTTACGACCTGCACGACCTTTAATAAACGACACATAGCGATTATCTTCTGGTTGCGTATCCCACGCAGTTAAATCGACACGTGCAGCTAGTTGCATACGCGAAATATCTAAGTGACGAGATGACGCTAAATCAAGCTCAGAAGTAATTGAGTAATGCTCTTTAATATTGATCATCGCAATTAACAAAAAGTCACTTGCAACATATTGATAATGGCAAAAAACTAAATAACCCGTTTCGTTAAAGGCATACTTATTTAACTCTTCTTTAAGCACATTTGTTGCTTGCTCTGTCATGTGCCAAAAGCCAAGTTCGTCGTTACGGTAACTTTGCATTGCCGAAGCAACAATGCTGTTTTTCTCGCCGCTGAATGCACAGTAGCCTTTACCTGGCTTACCATTATATGCATGGTGTAGCTGCTCTATAAAAACGGCTACTTTATCGTTAACAACCATCTCATCATTGCGTAAATGAATATCTGTATCGTCATCTTTTTTGTCTACATAATGAACGACTAATTTTTTAACATCTATTGTCATCTTTGTTTTTCACGCCTCTGGTGTTAAAATACGGGAATATAACTCTTTTTATCGAACCAACTGATGCCTATCATATCAAAATATTCTAATGAGCAAGTAGAACAAATCGTTGATCAGCTGATTGATGTACTAACAGAGCACAAAGCGCCTGTTGATTTAAGCCTTATGTGTTTAGGAAATTCTATCACGCATATTTTAAAAGAGCATGTACCATCAGAGAAAAGACAAGCTGTTGCCGACAACTTTGCAAAAGCATTAGCACAGTCGGTTAAATAAGATTTATGAATTTATCGCAACAAAGTCAGTTTTCTTCAAAAGTAAGTCAGCTTTTAAGTTGGGGCCATTGGTTCACCTTTGCAAACATAGGGTTAGTGCTATTTATTAGCTTAAGCTACTTAGTTGCAGACAGTGCACCGACTACCTTCATGGGTTATGTATATATGCTCGTGACCTGGTTAAGCCACACCAGCTTTATTACTTTTATTGCCTTTGTTTTAACGATATTTCCATTAAGTTTAGTGTTTCCATACCCTCGGCATATCCGAGGGATGGCAGCCATTATTGCAACCCTCGGCGCGTCATTCTTAACGCTTGATGCCTATGTTTATTTTAACTTGGGTTATCACTTAAACACGTCTGCGCTACCTGAAATCGTTTCTTTGTTGTGGCACCGCTTAACAAGCTCACCGGCATTAACAACGATTCTTGCGGGCGGCATTGTGCTGCTAATTTTAGCGTTCCAATTATTAGTCAGTAACTACACCTGGCACCATTTGGCGCGTTTAAAGCAATATAAGTTCCCGCGCTATGCAACCAGCACAATTTTAGTGTGTTTTGCACTTAGCCACAGTATTCATATTTGGGCAGATGCCAATTTAAAATTTGATATCACTAAACAAGATAATGTATTGCCGTTGTCTTACCCTACTACAGCAAAAAGCTTATTAGCTAAAAACGATTTGCTAGATCTAGAAAGCTACAAAGAAGCACACGATGTGAGGCTTGACCCACATAATATCGATTACTTAGCACCTACTCCACTTGCCGAGTGTAAAGCTGAGTCGAGTGCGACTATCGATATTTTAGTATTTGAAAATAATGCTGACCTTGAGCAATTTGTTGCCACTGAGCCAGCATTACGTAAAACAGACTTGTTCTTACAACCTGTAGAAACCGAAGATACATTATTTAGTTTAGTGTATGGCCTGCCAGCATTTTACAAAGCCCCTATTCTAGACAAACAGCAACTGCCTGCGTGGCTTGCTGATAATCGCTCAATTCAAATTAATGGTTTTGAGCAATTCGAATTTATTAATAACGACGACCAAAACCCAGCGGTTCGCCTTGTACGTGCAGACGCTAAAACACAAGCTCGCGAATCAGCCAATGCCGTATTTGCCTTTAGTCTTGCACAGCAGAGCAATGGTATTGTTACAGCCTCTCGCTTATACAGCTCAGATAAAAAAATTGTACAAACCGAAGGCCTTATTCAGCCAAGCGATATTATCGCCACCAGCGTAGGCCATTATTTAGGTTGCAAAACCCTAGCTAAACAAAGCATGTTAGGCAGTAACTTATACAAGCGCCATGACGACACGGGTGTTAATTACTCGCAAAATGTATTTATCGCATTCAAGAAAGACAGAATTACCCTGATTGATTCAGACGGTAATTTTAAAAACATTTCAGCAGCACAAGGCTTTGCCATTGAACAAGGGCTCGATATTCCATTCTTAGTGCAAAGCATTAAAAAGCTGAAGCGATATACGCCCTAGCGCTTATTGATAAATCATTATTTCGAGCTAGCTTTAGATATTAGATACCTTAATTGATTAGGAGACACGGACGTCATGAAAGCCATAATCATTTATCTAATATCACTTACACTACTTTGTTTTACCAACACATCACTTGCTGCCACCACAGAATACTATAAATGTGTCACAGACAGAGGCACGGTATTCAGTGAGTTCCCCTGTGGTAGCCGTGCAACCAAGCATAAAATTCAAGTAACCGATCCAGACTTAAAAGCACCGCAAAACTTTGTTAAAGAGCTCAACGAGCTTGAGCGCCAGCAAATTATCAGAAACCTCGAAGCTGAAATTCGCAGCTATAAACACCGGTTAGATATTTTAAGCCGTGATCGAGACCGAGCTCAGTACCAGCAAGAGCAGCGCTTAAACCGAATTTTGTCTGACAAAGAAGCAAAGCAAATTAGTAAAGACATCAAAAAACAGCTAAAAGCAATTAACAAACAATACGGGCGCGACGTAAAAAGTGTTAATAAAAAACTCGCAAATCTAGAGAAAAAACTCGCTCGCTATAATTAAATACACTTTACTATTGGGTTTGAAGAATAAATAACATATTCTTAACACCAATAGAGTTATTGCTCTATGTTGGTATTAGTAAGGAGTTTATATGCAGCCACAACACATTGCAGAGTTAATTTTATCTGGGTTTCGCAATCACTATAAACTCTTTCAAGCAATTACAGCCAAAGCACCACTTGCGTTTGCACATCGTGATTGGCAAAAAATAAATGAGATTAGCAAACTCAGAATTAGCCATTACGATGATCGGGTTAACGAAACCATTGCTAAGCTCAAGTCGCTCAACGAACAGCAAATTATTACCTTAGATCAAACCTGCTGGCTCGAAACCAAACAGCTTTATCAGCAATTTTTGCGCTTTCACCCTCAGGCAGAACTTGCCGAAACCTTTTACAACTCTGTTTTTTGTCGTTTATTTCATCGTCGTTATTTTAATAATGACTTTATCTTTGTAAAAGCAACGCTTGCAGATGCCCCCGCACTACCAATGGAAGTTGAATACCGCAGTTACCACCCTGTTGTTGATGGCTTAAGACCCACAATACGCAAAATTATTAATCAGTTTGATTTTAAAGCGCCCTTTGTTGATTTAGAACGCGATATTCGCTTGCTGGTAAAAGCCTTTTATAAACAAGCGCCCGACACACATCATCAAGCATGGCAAATGCGCTTTGATATATTACAAGCCCCGTTTTACCGAAACAAAGCGGCTTATATTGTTGGCCGCGTTGTATCAGAAAGTGGCGTACAGCCATTTATTATTGCGGTGTTACACCATGAAGACAAAGGGTTATACCTCGATGCCCTACTCACCAAATCATCGCAAATGCGGGTTATCTTTGGTTTTGCGCGCGCTTATTTCATGGTTGAAACCCATGCGCCATCAGCGTTAGTGCGCTTTTTAAATCAACTTATGCCAAACAAAACCTTGGCAGAGCTATACAATGCAATAGGTTTTCATAAACAAGGTAAGACCGAGTTTTACCGAGAGTTTTTAAGTCATTTAGATCATTCAAACGATCAGCTTGTAATTGCCCCTGGTACACCCGGGATGGTAATGATGGTATTTACCCTGCCGTCGTTTGGTTATGTATTTAAAGTCATTAAAGACACCTTTGGAGAAAGCAAACCCTTTGGCCGCGATACCGTATTAAAACGCTATCAATTAGTAAAAAGCCATGACCGTGTTGGCCGCATGGCCGATACCATAGAGTATTCGAACGTCGTATTTCCACTGGCTCGATTTGATAGTAAATTACTTGCAGAGTTACATAAAACGATTGGCTCTTCGATGATTATTGAAGGCGAATGGTTAATCATCAAGCATTTGTATATAGAAAGACGCATGACACCGTTAAATCTGTATCTTGAAAATGCCAGTGAACAACAAGCGTTTGAAGCAATAGAAGAGTATGGCCAAGCTTTAAAAGAAATGATCGCCGTAAATATTTTCCCAGGCGACATGCTGTTGAAAAACTTTGGGGTAAGTAAACATAATCGCATTATTTTTTACGACTATGATGAAGTTCAGTACCTAACAGACATGAACTTTCGCGCCTTACCAAAAGCAAAGTCGTACGATGATTACTTAACCAATGAGCAAAGTTACTCTGTGGCACCGCAAGATGTGTTTCCAGAGCAATTATGTACCTTTGTGACAGCAAATCCGGTGTATAAGCAATATTTATTGAGTACACACCCAGAGCTTGAAGATCCAGCCTATTGGCGACAAGCACAATACAATTATAAGCAAGGTGTAGTTAGCCACATTTATCCATACCCTGCTGCACAACGATTTATCCATTATTGGTAAACACCAAGGACACACAATGAATATAAGTAAAATAGATTTAAACTTACTTGTTTACCTAGATACTTTACTAAGGGAATGTAATGTAACTAAAGCTGCTAACCAGCTAAGCATTACCCAACCTGCCATGAGTAATGGCCTAAAAAGACTCCGTAATTTATTCAACGACCCTATTTTAGTGCGTACCAGCGAAGGTATGGTACCGACAGAGCGCGCAAAAGAGTTGCAGCCGGTGATCCGCGGCATTTTAATGACCCTTGAAGAAACACTTGCACCAAATCGCGAATTTGAAGCATCACAAAGTAAACGTGTTTTTCGTATCATGGCCAGTGACTATGCAGCTAGCACTCTTGCCCCACGCTTATTAAGTAAATTACACGAAGAAGCGCCCGATACTACACTCGATATTTTGACCCCAAGTGATGTCACCTTCCACGATGTTGAAAACGGTAAGGTAGATATGGCTATCAACCGCTTTGAAAACTTACCGCAATCGTTTCACTATAAACAAATATGGAAAGACAGCTTTTGCTGCTTAGTAAAAGCAGATAACCCGATTATCAAAGACTTCAGCCTAGACAGCTATTTAAAAGCGCGCCACATCTGGGTAAGTAAAACAGGCTTTGGTGTAGGTGTGGGTATGGACCCTAAAGATGTGCAAAAGCTAGGTTGGGTAGATGAGGCACTCGCTCACTTTGGTAAACACCGTAATATTGCCACCTTTACCCGTAACTACCACGTAGCCATTCACTTAGCGAAAGAACAAAACTTGGTTGCAACGTTGCCTTCAAAAGCCGCAAATATTTATTTAGATGATCCGGGCCTGAAAATTCTTGAGCCGCCATTTCCTATTCCGCCATTTGAGCTCGATATGATTTGGAGCCCGCTATTACACCGTGATGCAAGCCATATTTGGTTACGCCAAAAGGTTGCAGAAGTAGCCGACGAGCTTAAGTAAGATTTTACCAACCAGATTGTAATTATTGCTGATAAGCAAGATGTTAGCTTAGCTTATCAGCAGTCCCCCTTCTTTTAAAAACCAATAACCACTTGAAATACAATAACTTTATATTTAAGTAATGAACTGGAATATGCTTTGCAAGTATCTAATTGCATTGTTTTTAATATTCAAAAAGAGGTCATTATGAATACTCATCAAGGACAAGACGTTCATCATATTGCAGATATCATCCAAGTTATGAATAGCGGTATCGATTTTTATGAAAAAGCACAGGAAAAAGTAACCGACCCAAGCATTATTGCCTTATTTCAACGCATGATAGATGCTCGCAAAGTAAGTGTTGAGCGCTTACAACCTTATGCTATTAACGAAAATGGCGAGCGCGAAAATGGTTCTGACTTTGCTGTAGAAGTGCGTAAAGCTTATACATCAGTTATCACCAAACTCGGTGCCGACAAAAACGCAACCTACGTTAGCGAGCTTGAAGAAGTTGAAGATAAAACACTAGCCGAAATCAAACATGCGCTTAAAAAACCTCAACCACATGATTGTGAAGCCGCGTTATCTAAAACCCTGCTGACAATTCAAAGTTGTCATGCTGAAATGAGTAAAATGAAAAAGCATTAAATTGTGAGAGTGCAAAGCCCAGTTAAGCTGGGCTTTTATATTGTTAGAATAGTTAAATATCATCCCTAGACTCTGTAACTAAATCCCTATAATTGCTATATTAAGCGTAAGTCTAATCTACCAGGTAGCAATGTTTCCGTAATTGATTGTTAAAGTTTATCTCGAAAACTAGGGTTATTTTTATGTTTGATTATTCCGAGCCTAGTTAACTCTACAAACAATTTTTTTAATGTTTCATTTTGTCTTGAAGTCCTGTTTTTATTTGTAACTAAATCACAATAAGACTTTTGTAACCTCTTTATTTTTTGTTCATTTTTACGGCAATCAATACACTTTGTGCAGTGCGCATCAATATAAAATCTGAGTACCTCAAACCAATACTTTTGCTCCAAGGCAAAGAAAATAAAAGGTCTATTACATACCTCACACAACTCTTCTATATCAATGTATTTCTCCCTCGGATAAACCCCATAATTCTGTTTCTCTGTATTAGCAGGTATAGCTGTCCCAACGAGAAACTTAACGTGTTTATATCGCCAATAAGAATTTTTTATTTCTGTTACAGAGTATTGGTATCCAGATCGAATCGGCTTACACCCATAACGGGGATGATTTACATAAAGTGACATAAACAACTCTTTCCTTATTCTTGACAGCTACCAGTCTTGTTGCCCAAAGTTTCTTGTCAATTAGCCCTTTTGCTAAATTCAGTAAACTATGTCACTTAAAAATAGCTGAGCTAGCAATTTGAGCCAGAGCCACCATTTAGATAATGCATAAAGTTTTTATAAACAAACTCTTTAAATACTTTTATTCTCATTGGTTGATGTTTATCTCGTAAAAAGACCAAATAGAATGGCGTTGCCTTAGGGTGCCAATGCTTAAAAACAGGGATCAAGGTGCCGTCATTTAACTCCGAATTACAGTAAACTTCTGGAACTCGGATTATGCCATTACCACGCAATGCAGAATACACCATTACTTTGCCATTTTTGCACTCAAGATCACCTTGGACGATGACCTCTTGCTTCTCATTTGTATGCTCACTTAATAGAGTCCATGTATTCAATGAACCTGCTATACACTTGTGATTAATTAAATCTTTTGGGTTTAATGGTTCTCCATGCTGTTTAATGTACTTTGGGCTTGCATAAATGCCTATTGTAAGCTCAGTTAACTTTCTTGCAATTAATGATGAATCTGTTAAGTCTCCCATTCTGAATACAAAATCAAATTCGCCTGCTACTAAGTCGACTCTTCGACTACTAAAATCTAACACAACATTAATTTGTGGGTACTTCTGCATAAAATCAGTAACCATTGGGCCAATAACATTTTCACCAATGTACCCCCCGACACAATTTATTCTAATTTCACCTGATGTATGTGACGCAGTATCTGATGTTATATCTATAGCATGTTCAATGCGCTCAAAAGCTTTTTTACATTTATCGTAAAAAAGCTCACCAGATGGTGTTAAATGTTGCGTACGCGTCGTCCTAACTAACAAACTGACACCTAGACCAGCCTCTAATTGAGATAGTTGTTTAGAAATTTGTGAGCGAGAGCACATTAATTTATTGGCTGCTTTTGTAAAGCTTCCCTCTTCGACCAAAATAAGAAAGCTATTGATATCAGCATAATTGATGTCTTTTTTCATGTTTTATACCCATTAAAATCAACTTAACCACATAGATTCGCTCAAATCTGTAAACAGTATTGTGAATTAATGACTATATATCATCAAATCTTTAATAAATAAAATAAGCTTCAGAAAAACATCATTAGAAATAGATAGTTAAAACTTAAATTCATTTCACCTAGAGGAGTAATAAATGAAAAAGTTAGTAGTGATTACTGGAGCAAGTTCAGGCATTGGTGAAGCTATTGCTAAGCACTTTAGCGAAGCCGGTTACCCACTCTTACTTGTTGCAAGACGAGTTGAAAAATTAAAGGCTTTGAATCTTCAAAATTGCATCTGTGAACAGGTAGATGTTACTGATAAAGAAGCGTTTTCTAATTCTATAGAAAAAGCTGAGGCACAATACGGCCCTGTTGAGTGCTTAATTAATAATGCAGGTGTCATGTTATTAGGCCAAATAGATACACAAGAGTCGACTGAATGGCAAAAAATGTTCGATGTTAATGTTTTAGCATTACTAAATGGTATGCAAGCTGTTTTACCTGCTATGAAAGAACGTAATAGTGGCACCATAATTAACGTTAGTTCAATAGCTGGTAAAAAGACATTTGCTAATCATGCAGCTTATTGCGGCTCAAAGTTCGCCGTATCAGCAATTACAGAAAATGTTCGAGAAGAAGTGGCCGACTTTGGGGTACGCGTAACAAGTATTTGCCCTGGTGCCGTTGAGACAGAATTGCTTGGCCACACAACATCTGACGATATTAAAGCAGGTTACAACGAATGGAAAAAAGCTATGGGTGGAGTACTAATTGCTGATGATATCGCTCGTGCTGCGCTATTTATTCAAGAGCAACCACAACATGTGTGTGTTCGTGAATTACAGATTGCTCCTACCCGTCAACAACCTTAATCTAGCAATAACCTAAAAGTTTAATGTACGCCAATTCACTCATTGAGTAATAAAACTAAACATCCCATCGAAAAGGGCTCAAGTTGATGGGGTGTTCATCATTGCGTAATTTTCATTTTAAACGAATCAATCAACTAAACTAAAAGTAAAATCGGTAAGTGTTCGAAAACCTATAACTAGCCCTAATCAGAAAAATAATCTCGCTCAAGGTGAGAAAAATTACTGTTAGATCATTTAATGCCATCAAAATTATAAAACACTTTATGCTCTATGACTGGCTAAAGTTAACGTTCTGTATACATAAGCTAGCCTATAAACATTCATTTATTAATGTGTTTGTTATAGAGACTTTTCAGGTAAGTCACTTATTTTGTATATCACTCTTGGTCCCATACAAAATGTTATTAAACCATCATCTCTTTTCGGAAACTTATAATAAATGGCTATAGAAGCTTTAACTAGCATATTAGTAGCAAGCTGGAAAGTTGAAACTCTATAAGGTCTCAATTCTGGACTGTGTTCTAGGTCTAATGGTTCATTAACAAATGTGGGAACAGTTAATACAGGTTGATCAAAATTGCTTTCAAACGAAATTTCAGCTCGAAAAGCTTGAGCGTCGCCGTAATCCAAAGGGTAGTAAACTTCTATATGCGATATCTCACCGTAAATACTTTGAGTTTTAAAAGCTGATAACCCACTCGTATTTTCAGTCGAACAAGCAAGGCTAAACAAGGGAGTTAATGAAAGTAAAAATACTAGAAATCTCACTGTATCTCCTGAAAGTAAAAAGCCATTGCAAGAATTTGGCAAACACTATTTATCATTCAATTTGTTGGGGATATCAACATAAATTTCTTTATATTACATATAGCTATAAGCTTACTTTAATAAAAACTTAAACTCTCCATCGAGATTCAAGCCAAGACGTTAGAAGAAAGAATTATTAAGAAAACGTCAATACTTTTTAATTTCACAAAACCTTCCATGATTTATAATTCTCACCTAAATGGGGCAAAAAATGCTTCGCTAAAATACTCAATAAAGGAGCGTAGGCAAAGTTTTACTACCTCTTTAGGCAGCTTGTTATGTTACTGACGAAAATAAAACAAAGAATAGCTTTATTAAAATCCCCGCTATCGACACAAAAACAAAAGCTTTACCTAGCTTGTTGTAATACGCGCGTGCTTTATTTAAACCAACACCTTTGTCCTTGGCTCTCCTGTAATATATTTTGGCTAAACCAAAATCAATTTTTAACAACTTCTTTGTTGGAGCAAAGTAAATATACAATCCGTCAATGCCAAAGCCTAAAAGAACAATATATCCATAACAATTTCTTCATAATACTCTAATCAGCGACTGCTTGATGTTTGGCTTAAATGTGAAGCTGAGCGACCCATCACCAGAGTTATAACACTCACTCCAAAGCCTACCAATGGCAAGCTTTAAAAATTGCGCCATCCCAGTTTCCTTAAATCACCACTACTCCGTGAAAACATGACGCCAGCATTTAATAGTTGGCTAAAATAATGAACACAATGAGTAAAGCCAAGCATTTCACGTCCTTTTAAGTAACATTTATGTGCACTTATTCACTGTAGCCAAACCTAGGTCTATATTAGCAACAATATACCCATACTCTTTCTTAGTTAAATTATTAGACTGATATTGCTGCTTAACTAGTTCATGAGTCCAAGCCTTTTCACACGGAGCTAAGGGAATAGCTGTATCAATCGATAAAAGATGCTCTTCTTTTATCACTCCGCCTTTTTTCACAATACTTTTGGCACAAAGGCTTAAAGCATATTCAACAGCAAATTTATCGACACTTGGCATACCAATAAACTCTACGTCACAAGCAAGCTTTTCATTACCTTCAGTATCAACATAATAAAGCTGACCAGAAGTAGTACAGCCTAAGCTAAAGAAAACTATAACAAGCAATAACATATATTTGATGTTCACTTTATTCCCTTTAAATAAATTTCTATGTTTTGACTTTAGCCAAACCTTGCTCCGTTAGCCTATACACAGTGCTGTAATACTCATTGAAAGCTATGTAAGAAAATTATTTTAGAGATTTCTATACTAATCACTTAAGACATAACTACATCATAGAAAATGTAACAATGTTAGCTAAAATCACAGAGGGACGAACATCTAGCCAATATTTAGACGCCCTAATTCTTTTTCACTTTGCTAGCTTCCAATTACCCGTGATGACGCCGGATATGTTTAATTAAACCTACTTGATTAAACTCAAGTGAAACAATATTGGTTTTAGTGTGCTCGATAGTTTTGTTTAAATGAGCTGGCTTAACTTTACCTGATTCAGTCATTTTTACAAAAACTACGTCAGCGCCAACCATAATCTCATTTATTTCTATTGAACTATAGATAACTTCATCATTTAGCTTACTTATCATATCCTCGCGGAGTTTTGATTTTTCTGAATTAACAAATTTAAATTTGACGTGTTCATCAATGAAATCATCGGCTAGCATCGAGACAAAATAGTCTATTTCGTCACAGTATATTACTCGCATTGTCAAGAAAACGACCCTGTCGCACGTTTTTATCTTGAGGTAAAAGCGAGAACTCCTAAATTTTAATAACACTGGCAATTAGTTAACAAGTTTGTTAGAGATAATCTAATAAAAAAAACGAGCTACGCTGTGGTAGAAAAACGCGCGATTAGTTCGCTATAAACATGTTATACCATTTGAATAAGTAAGGAGAAACATGAAGTTACCTGATGAGTTCCAAGATGCTCATACAACGTGCATGTACATGCATGATGTAATGGTTGAATTTTTACGCTCTGGTGAAGAATAAGGTGCCTTTAATCAAAAGTTTACGTTTGAAGAGCATGAAATATCTTCTCTGGAAAATATCGACGATCAAAATATCTTGGACTGGTTAGAGCAAAATGGAAAATTTGCACATCGTAACTTAGTTATCCGGACCGTCGTTTTACCTGCTGTTCTATCTGATATGTTGCATTGCTTCTTTGAAGCGCTTGAATCGGCAAAAAAGGGAAAGATGGCAGTATCGTTCATGTTGCTTCGCAAACCTATCCAAGAAAGCTTATATCTACTAGAAGCAATGGCAATAAGTGAAGTCGATTTTGTTCAAAAAATATCTGAAGACCCTATGTTCCTCAGACCGAAGAACGGTGGTGGCCCAGAGGGGCACACTAAGCGAATTAGTAAAGTTCTGCAAAAAATCGGCATGGCAGAACTATTAAGTCCAGAGTATTTGGCGGAGTTACGTTATCAAAAATCAAGCTTCGATAGCTTTGACCGAATCTGTAACCAAGCGACTCATTTGTTTACGGAACATAAGGCTATCAAAACAGAGCTCTTGAACATCAATTTTGTGTTTTCTGGCGGTAGTCAAATTTATTCACAGCAACGATATTTGTACACGAGGCTTCCATACGTTTTGTACTACTCATATTTCCTATTTGAGTATATAGCGTCCAGATTATGCCCAAGTCCACCGGAATATGTTGAAAATATAAATCGTCGAATCATGGCATATTTTTTAATCTCCTATATGCAAATCGAGGATGATTTCCTAACCGATTACATGGAGGCGCTGGCACTTGGTTTCTGTCGAAATCTTTGTTTAGATGTATCTGGTGAACTAGATGTAGAAGCCATGGTTTCAGAGTTAGAGTACATAACTGAAACTGGAGAGCTTAGGTGTTAGCAATGGTATAACAAAGCATTTAAGAGTGATTCGCAACGCTTGGCTCAAGTATAGCCAAGTGTTGCTCACACCTTAATGCGGCGTTACTGATTAAATACTCTAACGTGTTTTTGTCCAAAAACGAGTTCATCCAACAGCCTGCTTCACACGTTTATAAGACTCCCATATTTTATTAAGGCCCACCAATCTAACGTGACAAGATATAATAAAGGTTGATGATAACTAAGCTCCCCTAAAAAAGCGTTCCTACTATTTAACATCTAGCTCCATTACAACACCGTCTTCATCGTCTTCTTCGGTGACCACAAAACCAAACTGAGAATAAAATTTGCGCATCATATGGTGGCCAGGCATGTAGAGTATGGTTATTTTTTTACATTCTGGAATTTCTTTCATCTCGTTAATTACTAATTCTGTTGCGATTTTACCTATACCTTGGCCTTGATATTTTACATCAACCATAAACTGAGCAATGTAAAACTCATCAGGTAGCCCTTCTTCAAGCTCTTGGTAATATTGAATAAAACCGACAACCTCATCTTCACGATATATTGCTCGATTAACATAATGGGAATAAAAGCTTGATTCAGCGATAGACTCTGAATTTAACGCTACGTAATCCTCTTGCTCTTTAGTTATTTCTAAGTGAATTACATCTAGCCAATTATCCTTCGTAACATCACGCAAAGTTACATTCATAAAATTCCCTTTATTTTTTCAGTAAATGTATAGATATGGGTAAAGTGAATAAAAACAATACATAATTGAAAAATATGACTTTAACTATATACGACAACTTTTACATTAAAATCGCTTGGTCGTTAAACCACCAAGTTTATTTGGTAATCAAATAATCGGGAGCACCGCCAAGCGATTTAGTTTTATTTATTGACCCGTTAAACGCTTAGCAAATGAAATTGCATAGGCTGTTGAGCGTAATTTAAGTACTTTATCATCACTTGGCTTAAACCCTTTAGATAACAGATTTGGGTCATAATTAGTGAGGTCGCAACCTGACTCACCTGTCGATTCTATGGTGAGCTTTCCTAAATTAATTGTTTTGCGCTCCGCAGGCCATTGTACTGAAGGGTCAGTTAATGCATCACCGGGCTTGGCTAATTCAGCCTGAAAACGATAATGCACCTTCCCTTTTGCTAAATCTTCTTCAAGTCGCTTAGCCAGAAATGATTTAGGGAAGGTTTTCATTTGCTCTTCTGTTAGCACCTGTTCTGGCTCTTCTGGCACCATGGTCCATCTAAAGGCATGCTTAGCGCCCTTTTCATCAACCATGTAAAAGGTATGCACACCAAAATAACGCGAAGACACATACGATGCTGGCGGGTTATGGCTTTGTAGCCAATTAAATTGCCCTAAGGTACTCGGGTTTTGCTCTCTGTATGCTTTTACTTTTGCAAAATCGATTTGCCCTGTTTTCTCGTCAGGTAATAAGGTACTTAGCAAACCAAAAAACGCTTCTGGGCTGTTGCCTGCAAACACTGGCGTACTTAGCCCTGCAATATTGTGTACATCACCATTTTCTAGTACAAACTGCACCCCCACTCCTCGCGGCGAGCGTGATGTTTCATCAGCATGAGGGTTACCACCGCCCATAGAAAAGCGAATATTTGCTTTTGACGGTGCGTTAAATAAAGGGCTGATTGAATACTGCTTTGCAGCTTGATTAGGTGTAAATGTGCCGAAAGCGCACACCCCTTTGGCGTGACCTTTTCTGATTCCGGGTTGCTTACCTGAAAGCTTTTCAAATAAATTAATAAAATCTTGCCCGTTTACTGATTGCTCAGCAAAACTTGCTGTCGGTAAAACAAGACACATTGCACAAACTAAAGACGTAATTTTTAACATTTATCCATCCTTTAAACTTAGTTCCAACAAAAGTGACCAGATACACTTCGAAATGATTTCATCAAAGCTAATAAATATTTTTTACCAACAAAAACGCTACAAACATTTAATAAACTTAGAATATTTATTTAACTACCATTTTTTTAAAAGCTGCTAACTTTAAATTTAGGATCCGAAAAACTGCTGTGGCGCCCAGCATTTTAAAAATAATCCGTGGTATTAATCACGACTATGGCTAGTCCACTTAATCGTAAATTTTGTGGCTTGGTCAAAAACAACAAGGACCTAATTATGGTGAAACAACATACAAAAACCACTGCAAACGCTGATGTAGATATGACTCCTATGCTCGATATTGTGTTTATCTTGCTGATATTTTTTATCGTCACAACCTCATTTGTTAAAGAGCGCGCTATTGAAGTCAATCGCCCTTTAGCAAAACCAAGTCTTGAAAACCCTAAAAAACAAGCGCAATTTACTATCACTGAAAATGACAGTATTTATTTTGCAAACCGGCTTATCACACCAGAGCAGATAATCGCTAACCTTGCGTTATTTGCCGCACAGTTTGAAATGACCAATGTGCAAGTAACAGCAAGTGAGCAAAGCAGCCATAAAACCTTGGTCACCTTGCTTGATAAAATAAAACAATATCAAGATGTACCAATCTCTATAAGCACGTCTTTATAACTAAAAAAGGGCCTAACGGCCCTTTGCAAGTTAAATAATAAAGGAATCTAAAGGGAGTTTAGAACTTGTACTCTGCACCTACGTAGTAGTACGCACCGTTAAAACCAAATGGTGCTGAACGACGTGAGTAAGTGAATACACCAGGGCTTGAAACAATTGTGTTGCCGCTAGCATCAACAATCGTACCCGAGCGTGAATTACCAATGGTGTTCTTATCTGGGTAAACATCAAATAAGTTATTTGCACCAATGTTAAATGATAGGTTTTCGTTAAAGAAGTAGTTAACTTTAACATCAGTTAAGATTTCAGCACCGTATGTTTGACGGCCACCATCTTCAACTGTGTATTCGCCGTAACGGTTTAGAGATAGGTTTACAGTCCAATCTTCTAAGCGGTAAAGCGCGCTTAAGTTAATGCGGTCTTCTGGTTGCCATTCTTCAATAATTGATGTTTCTTGGGCAGAAAACACATCTTCTACTGGAATAGTCTCAAGACCACTGCCTGATGGCGTAAATAAATCAACCACATCAGTTTTAGTGAAGTTAGCAGCAAAGGTGAAATCTAGCGTGCCGCCAAGACCTTCTGTGTTCCATGTGGCAACTAAATCAACACCTTCTGTTTCTGTGTCTGCACCATTTAAGAAGAACTGACCCGCACCTGCGCCTGAACTTTCAAGTGCAGCATCGAGCGTATCTGATAAACCTTTACCTAAACGGTTAGAAATAACGATACGGTCGTCGATATCAATCGAGTAGTAGTCAATGGTTAAATTGATATTGTCGGTCACGTTATACACAATACCTAAACTACGGTTTTGTGATTTCTCTTCTTTTAACTTAGGAATACCAATTGATTGCGCTAAGGTACTGTCGTTTCTAAACGTACCTACTTGCTCAGCCACTAAGCTGCCATCATCACCTACAACAAACTGAGTACTTACGTTATTAAAGTAAAGTTGTTGCATAGAAGGTGCTCTAAAACCTGTGCTTAATGCACCACGTAAAGACACATCTTCAGTAATTGACCAATTACCCGCTAACTTAAAGTTAACGGTATCACCAAAGCCTTTGTAGTTATCGTAACGTACCGCACCTGAAATGATTACATCATCGATAACATAGGTTTCTGCATCCATATAGAATGAGATCACATCGCGCGACTCATCAACAGATGATGCTGGGTCTGAACCACCAAAACCTTGCGTACCGCTTGCAGCGTCAACACTACCTACCCCGCCATTTAAGCCAGAATAGATGCTCACACCATCAACTGTATCGTAATCACGGTATGCGTATTCGCTACCTTCAAGAATACGGAACTCATCGGTACGAAGCTCAGCACCTAGTGCTAATGAGAAGTTATCGTAATCTTTGGTGTAATCAAGGTTTAGAGTTTGCAGTGATAATTCAAGGCCATATGCATACGCTGAACGTGGGATAGTGGCACGAATTTCATCAGCCGTTAAACCTTGCTCATAGCGAAGGTAGTTAGCATAAGAGCCGTTGATAGTGTCGCTTGTGGTGTAATCAATGCTGTTTTCACCGTAGGTGTACGATAAATCAATGCTTGAGTCATTATCGAACGATTTTTTATAACCAAAGTTATAAGACACGTCATCAATGACAGTATTAATTTTCGGTAAAAAACCCATAGGAATGGTTGCATCACCATCTTGTAATACAGGGTTACCATTAGCATTTGCGTTATGACGGAAAAACGCAGCTGATTCGTTTTCACGATTTGAATAAGTGATAAAGCCATATAGCTCACCACCGGCAAGCTCGTAGCCAGTGTTAACGGTTAGAGCAAATTGCTGTGAATCTGCATCACCAATTCTAAACGTATCACGAGGTGCCGTTAACTCACGAGGGTCGCCTGCTAAAAGCGTACCGTCATCAAGTTCAGTACAGCCGTAAAATTGACATGAGCCATGAAGGCCAGCACGGTTTGTCGGCGCACGGTCACGGTAGTTGATTGTGGTATTTAAATAACCTTCATCACCTAAAGCAAAACCTTTGTTGAAATCAACAGTTACAGTTTCGCCATCGCCCTCTGAGTACTCACCGTAATTAATAGCCGCTTTACCGCCCTCTTCAGCGTCTTTTAATACGATATTAATAACGCCTGCGATGGCATCTGAACCATATTGCGCAGCAGCACCATCACGTAATACTTCAATACGTTTGATTGCAGCAGCAGGAATAGCATTCATGTCGGTACCCGCCGTACCACGACCTACTGACGTATTAATGTGAATAAGGCTCGCTTGGTGGCGGCGTTTACCATTGATAAGAACTAAGGTTTGATCTGGCCCTAAGCCACGTAATGTTGCAGGGCGAAGTGCATCAGTACCATCACTGATAGACGAGCTTGAAAAGTTAAAAGACGGTGCAATAGCCTGAAGCATACGGCCAACTTCTGTTTGACCTGTATTCTCGAGTGCTTCGGCACTTAAAATATCAACCGGAACCGGTAAATCTTCAACCGAGCGTCCTGCTACACGGCTACCGACAACGGCAATTTTTTCGATGTTTTGTTCTGCTGATTGATCTTCTGCTAACGCTTGCGTATTGGCGGCAAGCAGTAATGGCACGACTGCAGCGCTGACCCCTGATACTTTGATCATGTTATTATCTATCCTATCTACTTGTTTGAGTTTTATACTCAGCAAGCCTTGTTGATCAACAACCGCATCGAGCTCAGTGCCTTCTAGCATCGCATTCAGTGCATCAAGTTTGGTGTAAAAACCAAACACTGATTGCGCTTGATATTGCTTTGCTAATTCGAAAGAAAAAATGACTGTTTGTTCGGTTTGCTTTGCAAATTCGATTAACGCCAAATCAGCTCGTTGCGCTTTGATGTCAAATTGCAGCATTTGTTTTTCAGCCGCTATTGCTACTTGGCCTGCTGTAAGGCCATAAATAACAAAAGAGGCAGGTAACAACGGCAATTGCTTACTGCGCAATTTAAACAAACAAGTGAGGAAGAAAAATCCGCTATGTAAATTTAACTTTTTTTTAATTAATTTTTTGTGACGAGAAAGTGGCGCACAATTAACATCATTAGATTGGCGTATTCTCATAGACAGAACTAACCTTTTGCAGCGATAGTTAAGCTAACACGATGTTCACCTAAACGTTGATGTTCTACACCTAAGTTGACCTGTAAAGAATCAAGCAAACCTTTAATGTCACCAGTTTTAAACACGCCAGCCACTTTTAAAGAGGCAAGTTCTGGATCATTTAATTCAAAACGTGTGGCGGTATAACGACTCACCTCTTGCAGAGCTTCGTCTAAAGACTCGCCATTAAAAATCAGCATTTCTTGTTGCCATGCCAAATCACGTTGTACGTCATCAACAGATAACTGCTTAATTGGTTCTGTTTTACTTTGTTTTATCAGTGCTTTCTCACCAGATACAACAACATTAGCGCGAAGCGCTTTTATATCTTCACTGTTATCTGAGGCGTCTTTTAAACGATTAAAGTCGCTAGCATCAACCTGCGTACCAGGATCAGCAATCATCACCTTGCCCTCGGTCACCACTAGCTCTAAGTCTGAAGCGGTATTTCGCTGAACATTAAACACCGTACCAAGTGCAGTAAATGATTTATCACCAGCAATAACCGTAAACGGACGGCTCGGATCTTTGGCAACATTAAAGCGCCCTTCACCGCGACTCAAAATTAATTGACGACGATCGCCTGAGTAGGCAACTTCGAGTTTAGTATTGGTATTAAGCTGCACAATAGTGCTGTCTGGTAACACAAATTCAGCTTGCTCACCCACTTTAGTGCGGTAAATTTTGCTAAATTTGGCGTAGTCATTTTCTTCACTTTGCCAATAGCTTGAATAGATAAGCATGATACAACCAAGCAACATCACCACTAAAAAGCTGGCTGCGGTTGACATACCAAATACAGCAGGTTGTTTTTGCGGTGCTTTATAAGGAAACAAACTACTTAACTCATTAAGCACACTCATTTCATCCCACAAGGTCGCAAGTTCAAACAGTGCCTCTTGATGAGCCATACTTTGATGAGCCCAGATATGTAATTGGCTTACTTCATCTTTAGATAAGCCTCGATCAATTGCACTGATCCAATGACTCGCCTGCTCTTGAATCATGTCTTTTGATGAAAATGGATGAACATTACTCATTTGCTCACCTCTTTTGCAGTGAACTCTGTGGTAGGGGTAAATGCCTGAGGTTGTACATCGTGTGATTTCATTGCTCGGTGAACATGCAATAAGCCTTTAGCAATATGTTTTTCAACAGTACTCTCGCTGAGATCCATTTTAGCTGCAATTTCCTTTTGGCTTAAGCCATAGACTTTTTTTAAGATAAAACATTTTTTAACCTGAGGGCTTAATTCGTTAGTTACTCGGCAAAAAAACAAAAAACGCTCTTTAGAAGTCACTTCATCTTCAAGTGCCATTGAACGCATATGATGCTCAACCTGTTGTTGTTCATCTAACGATTCTTTGTATTTATTGTCCCATTTAGCGATGTGATTCAGCGCTAAATGTTTAGCTGTTTTCAGCATGTAACTGTGAGTATATTCGATATTTTGCTTAAGATCAGCTTCATAACTTTTTATAAACGTTTCTTGTACAATATCTTCTACATCATCAGGGCTGACGATACGTGATACAAAGCGCCTAAGCTTGCTCGATATCTCAGTAAAAGCGGTGATAACCCCAGTTTGTTCTGTCATCCTTAACTCACCTTTATTATATTTTTATTGCTTTAGGGTACGAGATTTCAGTTTAATTACAAGCCATTTGTTAAGTTTTTGTACCTTAAGTAAACAAAGATTTCATAAACTCATAAAAAACCTCTGTTTTGCGCGTCACTAGGCTGTTTTGTGGTTTTAAAAACCACACTGGTGCGTCAGCATCAACAAGGCTATTAGGGAGTACTTCAATTAACCGCCCTTCGGCTAAATCTTCTTTAATTGCAATATAAGATTTAATCGCTATGCCATGGCCTGCAATCGCAGCCTGTGTCATGTTATCTGAATTAGATACAGTAAAACGCGTTCTCACATTATAATTAATGACTTGCTCGCCTTCGCTAAATTTAAGCTGTCGCTGCCATGGCAAACACACCCAGTAATGGTCTTTAAGATCCGAGACCGATTTTGGTTGCCCATATTTTTCAATATAGCTCGGTGCTGCGCACAAAATACGAGAGTTACTAACCAGCTTGCGAGAAAGCAGGTTTGAATCTGCTAACTGACCAACTCGAATAGCCACATCTTGGGCATCATCCACAATATTCACAAATTGATCTGTGATCATAAAATCGAGCTTTAAGTCGGGAAATTGCTGTTCAAAGTGGCCAAGCTCAGGCATCACAAATTTTGAGAAGACCCAAGGCGGCATAGTAACTCTTAAAAGCCCTGTCACTGCTGAGCCCCGAGCGCCAATTTGATGCTCAGCATCATATAAAGCTTCTAAAATGGCACCAGCTCGTTGATAAAACAACTCCCCTGCAGGCGATAAGCGTATTCGCCGACTATCACGAAACAACAATACAGTACTTAAGGCTTTTTCTAACTTACTTAAGCGATGACTTACCGTAGCTGGTGAGAGGCCCTGAGCTTTAGCGGCGGCAACTACACCTTGGTTTTCAACTATGGCAATAAAGGTTTCTAAATCACATAAACTGTACATGGCTTTGATTCAATGTTTTCGAATTTAGGTTTCAGTTTTGTATTGTATATATAAATATTTAAAACTCTATACTTGCTACTAATTGTAAAAAATGATTGGAGCATGTATGTCTTTAAAAACCCAAATCGACGCCTTTGAAGTGCAAAAGAAAGCCAATGTCCCAGCTGATATCTTAAATTTGATGGATGTAACGACTGAAAAACTAATTGCTGAACAATTAAGTGAACATGCTTTAAAAGTCGGTGATAAGTTTCCAGCATTTGAATTACCCGACAGCAAGGGCAAACAAATCAGCTCGACTGAACTGCTAACTAAAGGCCCGCTTGTGCTGAGTTTTTACCGTGGTGGTTGGTGCCCGTATTGTAATTTAGAGCTTCGCGCGCTTAACAATATACAACAAGCATTTGCTGATCAAAATGCACAGTTAGTTGCTGTTTCGCCACAGTTACCTGATGAATCACTGTCTACCCAACAGCATAACGAGCTAGCTTATACGGTGCTTTCTGATGTGTCTAACTCTTTGGCTAAAAAGTGTGGTTTGGTATTCACTTTGGATGAACGCTTGATCCCAGTTTACGATCAACTTGGTTTAGATATTCCAAAAGCCAATGGTGACGGAAGCTACGAATTACCACTACCAGCAACTTACGTTATTGATAGCCAAGGAGTGATTCAATTTGCATTTGCTCATGAAGATTACACTCTAAGAGCAGAGCCTTTAGATGTTCTTAACGCAGTTAAGGCACTAAATCATGTTTAAAAAAGTATTTTTTAGTCTAGTTTTATTGGTAACCCTAACTTACTCGGGAGGCACAATGGCAGAGTCTCAACACCAAGCTAAACCAAAAGTAATTGTGTTTGATGTCAACGAAACCTTGCTTGATCTTGAACAAATGCAAACCTCAGTCGCTAAAGCGCTTGATGGCAATACCCAGCTATTGCCACTTTGGTTTTCGACAATGCTTCACCACTCTTTAGTAAGTACGGTATCGAATGATTATCATGACTTTGGTGAAATCGGTGTTGCAGCACTGATGATGGTGGCAAGTAATAATCAAATTTCGTTAACCAACGAGCAAGCAAAACAAGCGATTGTACCACCGCTTTTATCTTTACCTGCGCATAGCGATGTTAAACCAGCTTTAGCGAAATTAAAGCAAAACTACAAACTGGTCAGCTTTACAAATTCGTCAAATAACGGTGTAAAAGCACAGTTCCAACATGCTGGTTTAACAGATTACTTTACTCACAGTTACAGTGTTGAAGATATTAAAGTGTATAAACCCGATCTGCGCGCTTACAAGTGGTTGCTTGAACAATTAAATGTAGCGCCTCACGAAGCTTTAATGGTTGCTGCTCACGGCTGGGATGTAGCAGGCGCTAAAGAAGCGGGTATGCAAACAGCGTTTATCGCAAGGCCCGGTAAAACGCTTTACCCATTGGCAAAGCAACCAGACTACATTGTTAAAAACCTAGAAGAGTTAGCCTCTTTACTAACGAAAAAGTAAAAAACGATTTAAACCGTTATATCAACGCAAAGCGAAAATGCTTTGCGTTTTTTTGCGCCTAACAAAAAAGTAAACTACAGGGTGTACCTTTCTCTTTTTTGGGTATAAACTAAACGCTAAATGAATATGCATAGTGACGTCTTTCATCCTGATAGACTATTTTTTATGTATACCTACTTAACAATTGGACTGTGGAGTAAACATGCGTCTGCCTTTCGCACCTGCCAAATTATCATTATCTGCGTTGTTATTAGTTTCTGCTCCTTTGCTACTGCAAGGTTGTTCAGAAGCGCCACAGCAACAACAGGGTCAAATGCACCCCGCTGCTGTCGCGACTATGACAATGGAAACACACGATGCCCCTTTTACGATTGAGCTGCCAGCGACGTTGTCTGGTTCTAAAGAAGTTGAAGTTCGTGCCCGTGTCACCGGTATTCTTGAATCACGCAACTTTGAAGAAGGTCAGCGTGTAGAGCAAGGCCAATCACTGTTTACAATTGACCTTGAACCTTATCAACTTGCGGTTGATCGTGCGCAAGCAGCACTTGATGGTGCAAAAGCAGCGCTTGTTCAAGCTGATCGTGACGTTAAACGATTAGCTAAACTACGTGCCGAAAAATCTGTTTCACAACGTGACTACGATAACGCTAGTTCAACCAATGATATTGCTAAAACTGATTTAGCCGCTGCAAAAGTTGCCTTAAAAGAAGCGCAACTAAACCTTGAATATGCGCAAGTGAAAGCCCCTGTTGCAGGTGTAATGGGACGTGAGTTTGTTTCTGAAGGAACCTATGTTTCTGGTCCAGATTTATTACTGACTCAAATGACTCAGTTTGACCCTATTCGTATTCGTTTTGGCTTATCTGAGCGTGAACAACTGCAAATGCGTCAAGATGTTAAAAATGGCTCACTGACGTTACCTGAGCAAGGCCATTGGAAAACACAAATTAAACTTCAAGACGGCTCGTTATACGGACAAACCGGTGAAGTTAACTTCTCAGATGTGCGTATTAATCCAAACACAGGTACCAGTGAGTTTCAGGCAATTATTCCTAACCCTGATTTTCAACTTCGCCCGGGCCAATTCGTGCGCGTTGAGTTAAGTGGTGCAGTACGCAAAAACGCTTTCATCGTACCGCAACGTGCAGTACTTGATAACGGCACCGGTAAGTTTGTTTATGTAGTAAGTAAAAACGAGCAAGGTATGGATGTCGCTTTACCTGCCCCTGTTACTGTAGGTGAATGGATCAAAAAAACTGAGAACGAGCAATACCAAAACTTTTGGTTAATTCGCAGTGGGTTAAAAGAAGGCGACCAAGTTATTGTTGATGGCATGGCACGTATTTTCTTCCCGGGTATGCCAGTCAATGTTGGCAAACCAGCCGCTAACCCAAGCCACGCAGAATAAGCACAGGGAGTCTTATGTTTTCTCGTTACTTTATAGACAGACCCATTTTTGCGTTTGTTATCTCTATTGTTATTGTGCTTGCGGGCCTTGCTGCGATGCGCAGCTTACCTGTGGCGCAATATCCTGAAATAGCACCACCGGTTGTACAAGTAACCGCAGCCTACCCAGGTGCATCTGCCGATGTACTTGAGCAAACGGTTGCGACACCGATTGAAAATGCCATTACCGGTGTTGAAGGCATGATGTATATGTCATCAACGTCAACGAGTGCAGGTTCAACCACCATCGAAGTTACTTTTGAAATTGGTACTGATGTTGACCAAGCAGCCGTTAACGTAAACAACCGTGTTAAGCAGGTTGAAGCACGTTTACCTGAAGAAACACGCCGCCAAGGTGTGGTAGTTCAAAAAGGTTCTTCTAGCTTTTTACAAGTTCATGCCTTTTACTCACCAGATGGAACACGTTCAAGTTTATGGACATCAAACTATGTCACTATGAACGTACTTGACCGTGTTAAACGTATTCCTGGTACCACCAGTGTACAAATTTTTGGTGCCAAAGATTACGCAATGCGTATTTGGCTGCGCCCTGATGTAATGAGCCAGTTAGGTGTCACTGTTGAAGAAATTGCAGGGGCAATCCGTGTTCAAAACTCGCAATACGCGGCAGGTAAAATTGGTGCTACACCGACTACGCAATCTCCACAAGAGCTCGTTTACAGTGTAACTGCACAAGGGCGTTTGTCTGAGCCTGAGCAGTTTGAAAATATCATTATTCGTTCAAACACTGACGGCAGTAGCTTACGCTTAAAAGACGTTGCCCGCGTTGAACTTGGCTCAAAAGATTATAACTTCAAAGGAACAATTAACGGTAAAGAAGCTGTACTGTTGGGTATCTTCTTGCAACCGGGTGCTAACGCTCTTGATGTAGCTGAAGAAGTAAACAGTGTTATTGAAGAAATGAAAAGCCAGTTCCCTACCGGACTTGCACATTTAACCTCGTACGACACAACCCGCTTTGTTGAAGTATCAATCCGTGAAGTTGTAAAAACACTGCTTGAAGCCATGGTATTAGTATTCTTAGTGGTGTACTTATTCTTACAAAACTGGCGCGCCACGCTTATTCCAACTCTTGCAGTGCCAGTATCACTACTGGGCACATTTGCCGGCATGTATATGCTGGGTTACTCAATTAACTCACTCACCTTATTCGGTATGGTGCTGTCGATTGGTATTGTTGTTGATGATGCCATCGTGGTGCTTGAAAACGTTGAGCGTATCATGCACGAAGAAGGGCTAGGTGCTAGAGAAGCCGCTGTTAAAGCGATGGGCGAAGTAAGCGGCCCGGTGGTGGCAATTGTTTTAGTACTTTGCTCAGTGTTTGTGCCAATTGCATTTTTAGGTGGCTTAACCGGTGAGTTATTCCGCCAGTTCGCTATTACAATTTCGATTGCTGTAAGTTTATCGGGTGTCGTTGCTTTAACGATGACGCCAGCGCTTTGTGTACTTATTTTAAAACAAGAACACAAGCAAACTGCTCGCTTCTTCTTATGGTTTAACGACATGTTTACCAAGATCACCGGCCGTTACGTTGGTGCTGTTGGCTTTATGGTACGCCGTGGTCTGTTAGGGCTGATCTTAATGACAGGTATGATTGCCGCAACGATTGGCCTTTGGCAAAACACCCCAGGTTCGCTTGTGCCAGATGAAGACCAAGGTTATTACATCTCTGCAATTTTCTTACCTGACGGTTCATCACTTGAGCGCACAGAGCAAGTCACGCAGCAAGTTGTTGAGGCCGTGCAATCAAACCCAGCGAACGAAAACGTGGTAGCGTTTACCGGTTTTGACTTTATTGGCGGTGGTTACAAAAACAGCGCTGCAACCTTATTCGTTACACAAAAACATTGGGATGAGCGCGAAGTTGATACCAAGGCACTGGTGCAAGAGCTCTTCATGAAAACAGCAGGTATAAAAGAGGCGCTCGTTCTTGCCTTTAATCCTCCGGCTATTTTTGGTTTAGGTAACACAGGTGGTTTTGAGTTTTACATTCAAAACAAAGGTGATAGCGACCCAGACAAACTTCAACATGCAATGCAGTTGATGACAGCTGAAGCACAAAAGAGCCCTATCATCAGTGGTCTGCAAACACTTTGGCGCCCTGATGCACCACAGCTACGTGTTGATGTTGACCGTGAACAAGCCCGTGCCATGGGTGTCGAAATTGATGATGCATTTACTGCTCTTGCAGGTAACTTAGGGACTTATTACGTTAACGACTTCAATAAATTTGGTCGCGCATGGCAAGTACTAATGTCTGCAGACGCTGAATTTAGAATGAAGCCTGATGACATTGGCCGTATCTATGTTAAAAACAACCAAGGTACTATGGTGCCGCTTTCAGCCTTTACCACTATCGAGTATAGCCGTGGCCCAGAAAACCTAAATCGTTATAACAACTTACCTGCTGTTAAACTGATGGGTAATGCAGCACCGGGTTACAGTTCGGGTCAAGCTATTGCTGAAGTTGAGCGTATTGCACAAGCCGTTTTACCACCTAATATGACCTACGAGTGGACAGGCTCTGCATTCCAAGAGAAACGCAGTTCAGGCACCACAGGAATTGCCTTAGGCCTTGCTGTGATCATGGTATTTTTGATTCTAGCAGCGCTATATGAGCGTTGGTCACTACCGCTGTCTGTGATGCTTGCTTTGCCATTTGGTACCTTTGGTGCGCTTATAGCGGTTTGGGTTGTGGGCATGACAAACGATGTGTACTTCCAAATTGGTCTGGTAACACTTCTTGGTCTTGCCAGTAAGAACGCGATTCTTATTGTTGAATACGCCTTGATGAAACATCAACAAGGCTGGAGCGCAAGTACGGCTGCGCTTGAGGCTGCACGGTTACGTTTTAGACCAATCATTATGACTTCGCTTGCATTCATTTTGGGCGTTGTGCCTTTAGTACTAAGCTCTGGCGCAGGTGCAGGTGCCCGTCACAGTGTTGGTACCGGTGTAATGGGCGGTATGATGGCAGCGACATTCCTTGCAGTATTCTTTGTGCCGCTGTTCTTTTATTGGTTAACGGCACGTAAGTTAACTGAAAAACGTTCAAGACAAGAGCTTGCTGATGAGATAGCAGCACATCATCAACAAGAACATGTCAAAACCCAAGAGGGTAACCTGTAAAAAATGAAGGGCAAACAATGAGTTTGCCCTTTTTTTTGATTATTTGATTACTAGCAATTTACTGCTTCGAACGCTAGTATTAAGGAAAGATGTGTGGAGTACAGCATGAATAATCAAAAATTAGCCGAATTTGAACAGTATTTTCAAATCAACGAGAGCAACCGTGTCAATTTATATGCGGTTGAACCAAGTGCTGTGCCAAAAACCAATGCTGAACTTGAAGCGGATATCCCTGCCCTGTTTAAACTTGCCAACGAAGTAAACGAACTTGAGCAAACAAGCTTACGACCACTTCGTAATCTAGGTGATGTTGCACAAGAACTGGCGGCCTTTTTACAGGCGCAATCTCGTAAAATTGATTTAATCATGAGTCACATCTTAGCCTCAGAGCAACCTGACGATAACGCAAACTATTGCGATAGTTATGGCGGTGGCGGTGTAAAACTTACCTCCGCTGATGTGTATGAATTAGGGCAAACATTTCGCACTAAGTTATTCTTACAACACGAAGCATCAGCTATTTATTGCTATACCGAATTAGTGGCCATTGAAAAATGCGATGATGATAAATACCAATACACATTATTGTTTACTGCCATTCGCGATGCTGACCAAGATTTAGTCGTAAGAGCAGCCCTGCACGCACAAACACGCCAACTTAAAAAACGTCAGCAAGAAAACAATCAGCAAGACAAATAAAAATCACGCAGGATCGCGCACAAAAAGCTGACATCTATGGCTAAAATGCTAAACTAGCCCCACCTTAGTTTGTTTAATACCTTCATGAAATTTAGACTTTTACCTGAATGGGCTGAGCAAGATGCTGTTATGCTTACTTGGCCTCATCAAGACACAGATTGGGCAGCAAATTTAACCGCTGTTGAGCCTGTGTATGTAGCACTTTGCCAAGCAATAAGCCAACAACAAGATGTTGTGATTGTAGCTCATGATAATGCTCTCAAAGCACATATTGCAGCTTTACTTGCAAATGCAGAGGTTGATGCTAATCGCATTCACTTTGTGGTGACACCCTGTAACGATACCTGGGCACGTGACCATGGCCCATTGACCTGTGCGAATATTGATGACGCAACAGAATTGAAAGTAATGGATTTTATTTTTAATGGGTGGGGCAATAAGTTTGCAAGTGATCTTGATAACCAAATTAATCAAGTACTTGTAAAACAAGTCGCTAGCCCTATAAATGGTTATCAGCAAAGTGATCTGGTTCTTGAAGGCGGTGGCGTCGAGATCAATGAACACGGCGTGTTACTAACAACTAGCGAGTGCTTATTAAACCCAAATCGTAACCCAGAACTCACAAAAGCAGATATAGAACAAACGCTGGTTGAGCAACTGGGTGCTACGTCGTTTCTTTGGGTTGATCATGGTTACCTTGCAGGTGATGATACCGACAGCCATATTGATACGCTGGTACGTTTTGCCCCAAACAACACCCTTGTTTATGTTAAGTGCGACGATAAAAATGATGAGCACTTTGCAGCCCTTGATGCAATGGAAAAACAACTGCAATCATTTAAAACAGCAGAGGGTGAAAACTACACGCTGATTGCCTTACCTTGGCCAAAAGCAGTGTTCGATGAAGATGGTGACAGATTACCTGCCACATACGCTAATTATTTAATTATCAATAAAACCGTTTTAGTACCAATTTATGGTGATGAAAACGATCAACTGGCGCTTGGTCAGGTTGCCAAAGCATACCCAGATCACACTGTAGTGGGTATTAATTGTGTGCCAATTATTCACCAATTTGGCAGCTTACACTGTATTACAATGCAATTACCGCGCGGCTTTTTAGCAGGAACAAACAATGACTAAACCAACGCATTTAAAGGTTGCTCTTGTTCAGCAATCAAACACCGATAATGCTCAAGACAATATGGCAAAATCAATTGCTGGTATTCGTGATGCAGCAAGCCAAGGCGCTAAGCTTATTGTTCTTCAAGAGCTACACCGTAGCTTATATTTTTGCCAAACCGAAGATGTAGACGTTTTTGATTTAGCAGAAACAATCCCGGGCCCAAGCACAGACACCTTAGGTGCACTAGCCAAAGAACTTAATGTGGTGATCGTGTCATCATTATTCGAAAAGCGCGCTATGGGTCTTTATCACAATACTGCTGTGGTACTTGAAACTGACGGCAGCATTGCCGGTAAATACCGTAAAATGCATATTCCTGATGACCCAGGCTTTTACGAGAAGTTTTATTTTACACCGGGTGATTTAGGTTTTGAGCCTATTCAAACCTCTGTCGGTAAACTTGGTGTATTAGTGTGTTGGGATCAATGGTTCCCTGAGGCTGCACGCTTAATGGCAATGGCCGGTGCTGAAATTTTAATTTACCCAACAGCCATTGGTTGGGACCCGCGTGATGAAAAAGACGAGCAAACACGTCAAAAAGACGCTTGGGTTATTTCCCAACGCGCTCATGCAGTTGCCAACGGCGTGCCGGTGATCAGCTGTAACCGTGTTGGCCACGAAAGTGATCCAAGCGGTCAAAGTGAAGGTATTCAGTTCTGGGGTAACTCGTTTATCGCGGGCCCTCAAGGTGAAATTTTAGCCGAAGCGAACAACAGCGATGAGCAATTATTAGTTGTTGAATTAGACCAAGCACGTAGTGAAAACATACGTCGAATTTGGCCTTACCTTCGTGATCGTCGTATCGATCACTATCAGGACTTAACCAAGATTTATCGAGACTAAGCAGTAAAAACAGTTTAAAGGAGTAGTAAATGGCGTTTGCGCAATGGGCAGCATTGCCTTGGGTAAAATCTGAAAAAGATAAAATTCAATGGGGACAACTTACCGGTAGCGGGCTTAGCATCGCTATCGCAGAAGGTGTAAAACAACACAACGAGCTGGTTGTGATTGTCACCCCAGATACGCCAAGCGCCCTACGCCTTGAAACTGAACTCGAATTTCTGTTGCCTGAAAACCCAGTCATGGTCTTTCCTGACTGGGAAACACTCCCTTATGATCATTTTTCGCCCCATCAAGATATTATTTCGGCGCGCTTAGCCACGTTAAATACCTTAAAAAAAGAACAACAAAGTGTATTAATCGTGCCAGTGTCGACCTTGATGCTGCGCACTGCCCCTGCTTCGTTTATTTATGGTTCAACCCTTAACTTTAAAGTGGGCGATACCTTAGATACCCACACACTGCGTGAAAACTTAGAACAAGCGGGCTATTTACATGTACAACAAGTGATGGAGCACGGTGAATACGCGATTCGCGGCTCTATCGTTGACTTATACCCTATGGGTAGCCCACACCCATTCCGTTTAGACTTTTTTGATGATGAGCTCGACAGCATTCGTTTATTTGATGTTGAAAGCCAGCGCTCAGATGAAAAGGTCGACAAAATTGAGTTACTGCCAGCCCACGAATTCCCAACTAACGACGCTGACATTGAGCGTTTTCGTATCAACTATCGTGAACAATTTGGCGCAAGCTCTGAGCAAGACTCAATTTATATGCAGGTGACTAAAGGAACCTGGCCTGCAGGTATCGAATATTACATGCCCCTGTTTTTTGATGAATTGGCAACTATCTTCGATTACTTACCAAGTAATACAACCTTTATGCATTTTGGCGATATTGAACATGCTGCTGATCAGTTTTGGCATGATGTGAATGTACGCTATGAAAACCGACGTGTTGATCCGCTCAGACCTTTACTTGAACCCGTGAAGCTGTATCAAAGCGTGAATGAGCTGTTTGGTGAATTTGGTAAATACGCGCGTATTCGTTTATCGCAAGCAAAATTAGGCACCAAAGCGGGTCACACCAACCTTGCTAGTAAAGAGCTGCCAAATGTTCGTATTGATCATAAGTTACATCAACCGTACCAAGGTTTAATTGACTATGTTGCCAGTGAGAAAAAACAAAAAGGCCGCGTGCTGCTCTCGGTTGAATCGGATGGCCGCCGCGAATCATTACTCACTTTATTAAAGCCAAGTGGTTTAAAGCTTAAAGAATTTGAATCGTTTAGCGATTTTACCAATAGTTCGAGTGATGTTGGCCTAATTGTTTCACCACTTGAGCAAAGTGTGGTGCTAGACGGTAAGCCACGTTTAACCATTATCACAGAGCAAGAATTATTAGGCATCAAGGTCTCGCAGCGTCGACGCCGTAAACACAAATACGAAGCTAGCCAAGACGCGCTTATTCGTAACCTTGCTGAGCTACGTGAAGGTCAACCGATTGTGCACCTTGATCATGGTGTAGGACGCTATCAAGGCCTTGAAACCATTGATGCTGCCGGTGTGATCACTGAGTTTGTTACGATCATCTACGCCAACGAGGCAAAGCTATACGTGCCCGTTTCTGCATTACATATGCTTAGCCGCTATTCTGGTGGCGAAGAGGCCTCGGCCCCGCTCCATAAATTGGGCTCCGATGCATGGGAAAAAGCCAAGAAACGTGCCGCTGAAAAAGTCCGTGATGTGGCTGCTGAACTGTTAGATATTTACGCAAAACGCCAAGCTAAACCTGGCAATAAATTTAAGCTTGATGGCAGTGCTTATCGTCAGTTTAGCGACAGCTTCCCATTTGAAGAAACTGACGATCAACGCAACGCCATTGAGTCTGTGCTCGGTGATATGCAAAGTAAGCAAGCGATGGACCGTTTAGTATGTGGTGACGTTGGCTTTGGTAAAACTGAAGTGGCAATGCGCGCAGCCTTTGTGGCAGTGAATGATAACAAGCAAGTTGCGGTACTTGTACCAACCACACTGCTTGCACAGCAGCATTATGAAAACTTTAAAGACCGCTTTGCCGATTTACCAATTGAGGTTGGCGTTTTATCGCGCTTTAACTCAACCAAAGAGCAAAAAGACACCCTAGATAAAATGGCTGAGGGTAAATTAGATATCGTGATTGGTACTCACAAGCTTATTCAACAAGATATTCAATTTAAAGATTTGGGCTTGTTGATTGTTGACGAAGAGCACCGTTTTGGGGTGCGTCAAAAAGAAAAAATCAAAGCATTACGTGCCGATGTCGATATTTTAACGCTCACAGCAACCCCTATCCCACGTACATTAAATATGGCAATGAGTGGCATGCGCGACTTATCAATCATAGCCACACCGCCTGCGAAACGCTTAGCGGTTAAAACCTTTGTTAGACAAAGAGATGCTGAACTAATTCGCGAAGCAATTCTGCGTGAGATTAAACGCGGTGGTCAGGTGTACTTCTTACATAATAATGTTGAAACCATAGACCGAGTCGCAGAGGAAATCAGTGAATGGGTCCCTGAAGCCAGCGTAACAACGGCACATGGTCAAATGCGAGAGCGCGAGCTTGAACAAATTATGAGTGATTTTTATCACCAAAAATATAACGTGATTGTGTGTACCACTATTATCGAAACCGGTATCGATGTACCCACTGCCAACACCATTATTATGGATAGAGCAGATAAGCTGGGTCTGGCACAACTGCATCAGTTGCGTGGTCGTGTAGGCCGAAGCCATCACCAAGCGTATGCCTACCTACTGACTGGTAACCCTAAATCACTCAGTAAAGATGCGGTTAAACGCCTTGAAGCGATTGAATCACTGGAAGACTTGGGTGCAGGTTTTGCGCTCGCAACCCATGACTTAGAAATTCGTGGTGCCGGTGAGCTGCTTGGTGATGATCAATCAGGTCAAATGCAAACCATTGGCTTTAGTTTGTATATGGAAATGCTTGAGCAAGCGGTTAACTCCCTCAAAGAAGGTAAAGAGCCAACCCTTGAGAACTTATTAGGTCAACAAACTGAGGTTGACTTAAAGCTGCCAGCGTTATTACCTGATGATTATATTCATGATGTAAACGTACGTTTAGGAATCTATAAACGCATTGCAAGCTGTGCTAATCTCAATGATATGGACGAGTTACAGGTAGAGCTGATTGACCGTTTTGGTCTGCTGCCTGACGCCACTAAAAACTTATTCAGTTTGCAGCAATTAAAACTGCAAGCAAGTAATATCGGCATTAAGAAGATTGAAGCAAACCCGAAAGGCGGCTATTTTGAGTTTAGCCAGCATACAAAGGTTAACCCTAGCTTCATTATAGGTTTGATACAAAGTGCACCGCAGGTGTATAAAATGGATGGCGCAAATAAACTGCGCTTTGCAATTAGCGAAGCCAACGCTCGCGAACGCTTAAAAATGGTCACTGCAATGATTGCAGATTTCGAAAAAAAGGTTAGCCATTAATGTTGTTTAGAAATAGTTTACTACTGCTTTGTTGCTTATATACAAGCTCGTCATTTGCAGCACGTTGGTTCGAAATAGAAGTTCTTATTTATAAACAGCGCCCAGCCCCTTATTTACAGGAAGATTTCAGTTTAAAACACGATGAGATCAAGGCAAAGCGTAGCAAAGATTTATTATCTCCTGCATACACAGCACAAGCGAAGCAAGCGTGTATTGAAGGTGATAGCCGCTTTCGCTCAAATTCGTTTACCGATTCTTTAGTGAATAGCAACCCTCACTCTAATGTATGTGACGACAGTGTTGATTTTTTAGCAAGCTATAATCAACTGCCTGTTACACCCGTTGTTGAGCCCCGTGAAGACACTGACGACATTTACTTAATGGCGCCAGAACAATTACAATTTGTTGAGCAAAAAAATCAGCTTGATAGAAAAGGCTTAACCCCTATTTTGCACACTGGGTGGCGTTTTCCTGAAATGAGTGAAAGAAACGCACCCAGTATCCGTTTATTTTCCGGTGAACACTTAGCAAAACACTCAACCCCAGTAGAGAATGAAAATAACGACTTTATAAGCCTAGTGGGCCCTACTGAGCGCTATATTCCCGACCAGTTGCAAAATGTGCCAAAGTGGGAATTTGATGGTTTAATGAAAATTTATGTTCGTCACTACCTATTTATAAACGCAGATTTTGATATTAGTCAGCGCCTAGAAAACGGTGATTACGAAAAAGCACGTTTTTCACAATTTAAACGTGTGATAAGTAACGAGATACATTATTTTGATCACCCACGTATGGGTATGATCGTGCAAATAAGACGCTACAACCATTAATGGATACAATTATGAAAAAATATATGGCAATTGCAGCAGCGGCTGCGGCACTTACTTTAGCTGGTTGCTCAAAAGTAAATTTAGAGAACTACGAAAAAATTGAAATTGGTATGGATAAAACTGAGGTTGAAGCTATTTTAGGTTCAGCTGATAAGTGTGAAGAAAAGACACTACACACTAACTGTATCTGGGGTAACAAAGATAAAAACATCGAAATTACCTTAGTATCAGACAAAGTGTCGCTTTACAGCAAAACAGGTTTAGACGCTAAATAAACCGAAATGGGTGGCCAAGGCCACCCTTTCATCTTTCATCTTTCATCTTTCATCTTTCATCTTTCATCTTTCAGAATGTCAGTTTGTGAGTAAATACGCTCAATATTAACAATTTTGCTGCGATTTAACGTAATCTTGTAGCGCTGATATAAAGTTTCATCTTCGCTTTGTGTAAACACTAATACCACATTTAACTGATAACGCCTCTCTACAGCTTTCTTAGAGATTTTATTACTATCTAGATGATAGAGCTTACCTTCACCCCGCTTTAAATAGCGAGCAAACGGTGCCAAGCTAAATTGCATGGTTTGTTGCAAGGTATCGTAGCCAGGTAAAAACTCTTTCGCGTTAACTTGTGTTTCGCTTGCAAAATGCAGCCACTGAGCAGCCTGTTTATTTTGATGACGTCGCTTCGAAAAAATTCTTCTTACCGCTTTAGGCAGGCGTTTAAAACTGGTGTATTCAAGCCAAATGTATTGGCTGGCAATTTTGTCTTTAGTAATGCTATTTTTAAATTGAAAGCGCCATTTTGGTCGCCCTCGTACGATAGCTCGCCAGATCACCCGTGTTATGTCTTCTTTAAATATTTCACGAAGACCATAAATAACACCCAAGATCAAAATCAACGTCGCTGTTACTTCGGTAAAATTTGAGCGAGCATTTAACACAACCAACATCACAAAGGCCATGATCACAGCGGTCACCGTGCCCTTTACCATACGTTTTAAATAACTGTTTAAGTGACGCGTGCTACGTGTAAGCACAACTCCATGCTCAATCAAACGTTGTAATAGGCGCATTTTATTGGTGATACGGTTGGCATCTTCAAGTGTTGATTGCGAATTATATTCTTGCTCTTCACGGTAACTGTTTTCAGCTTTACAAAACTCTAATAGATCACTGCGCTCTTTTGCAAAATCACTACTGCGCGGCCCTTCATCCAGTAGTTTCAAAAATGACTGCTCTACATGCCAGCTTAAGTAGTTATCGGCGTTTTTATAAAATGGCAGCAGTTTTTCATCATCTGGGGTATAGCGTCTTAGCTTTTTCAACAAGCCTTTGGTTTGCTGGCACAACTCAATGGCTGCAGGGTAAAACTCGTCGGCTTCTTGGTGTTTTAGGGTGTCTTTAATATCGGCATTCAGCGCGAGTCGAACTTGATAACAATATAAGTTTAAGTTTTGCCGATAATCTTGCTGTTCACCTTTGTTTTTACTAACAAAGCGGCTTCTCACTAAGGGTAAGTGAATGTTGTTAGCGTTATACGCAAGGTGCGATTTAAAGTTATTATTAAAGAATGATTCTTCGCTCAGTGTTTGTGGGTTAACACTCATTTCATTCGGAATAGAGAAATACAGGTCGAGTCGTTGCTCTGTGCGTGGTTTAAGCTCAGGCTCAATAATAAAAGATAAGTTTTCGTCTTGTTTAAGCAATATCACCTCGTTTGTTAAAACTACCTCTATAGTTTACGCGTTGATAGGCTTTCAGACAATAAAAAAGGCCCAGTAAAAACTGGGCCTTAGTAATCATTTCAAACTAGATTAGAACTTGATGTTCATACCAGCGAAGAAACGACGACCTAGTACATCGTATGTGTACGGGTCAGTGTTTGAGTCATTGTTACCTGAGTAGTAAGGTGCTTGCTTATCGAATAAGTTGTTAACACCTGCAGAGAATGACACTGTGTCGTTCAGGATGTATGAACCGCTGATGTCGTGGTATACAACAGTACCAACGCTTGGTACTAGACACTCGCTGTCGTCAGCAAGACATGCGTAGCTGTCTAGGCCGTCGATCATACGTGCTTGGTATTGTGCATCCCAGTTGTCGCCAGACGCGTTAAGAGTGAAGTTAGACTTAACTTTCGCGTAGCTACCGATACCTGAAGTTACAAGACCTGTGTAATCGATTGTGCTTGTGCCTGAATCAACGATGTACTCATCAAGGATTGTTACATCAAGACCTGTGCGCCAGTTAAGACCTGCAGCTTCAAATGCATACTTGAAGTTTACGTCGTAACCTTTAGTAGATTCATTACCAATGTTTTGTAATTGGTTGTTGAAGCTAATGCGACCAGTGCTTTGGTTGAAGTTGATTGCAGAAGACTGACATAGAGCAGTATCTTGGTTCTTGTATGCGCCAGTAGAAGCATCAAGACAGTTTTCAACGATGTACTGGTTGTTTACGCTTGAAATTGAGTTTTCAATTTCGATTTCGTAGTAGTCAACAGTCATTGAGAAACCGTCGAACCATTCTGGAGCGTATACGAAACCAGCAGTTACTGTATCAGCAAGCTCTGGCGTTAATTGGTCGTTACCACCAACAGTTACTTCAGCTTGGTCTTGTGCACCAGGGAAGTTAACTTGTTCGAATGAAGGTGATTTACCTTGGTAAAGCTCAGATACTGTAGGAGCACGGAATGCAGTTGAACGAACGGCACGTAGCATTAGTTCGTCGTTTACACGCCAAGTTAGACCTAGTTTCCAAGTCTCATCTGAACCAAATGTGCTGTAATCGAATGCACGAACAGCAGCGCTTAAGTCAACCATTTGAGCAAATGGTGCGTCAGCTAGAAGTGGAACAGCGAATTCAACGTAAGCTTCGTTTACGTCAAAACGACCACCAGTTGGTTCAACACGTGGGTCATTTGCAAGACCTTGTGAAGTTAGTGAATCTGGAACGTACCATGCTTTTTCTTCACGACGCTCGATACCAGCCGCGAAACCAACGTAACCAGCAGGAAGTTCCATTACTTCACCGTTAAGGCCAGCAGAAAGAACTAATAATTGGCTACCACCTGAGTTGTTTTCAGTGTAGTTGTACTGTGCAAGGTTGCTACCTGACCAATCAGCTTGGTTAAGTGGGTTGAAAGTACCCTCTTCGATTGCGTCTTGGATTGAACCCATGTTAAGTAGGTTAGTTGCACGGTCAACTGAGTCGTTACGACCGAATACTACTGAAGTATCCCAGCCCCAACCGTTGTCGAATGCACCGTCAAGACCGATTACTGCACGTACAGTATCAACAACTTGCTCATAACCACGAGGACCTACGTCAGTCATACGACGACCGTAAGAGATGTCTTCACCGTCAGCTACACCGTGAGAAAGAAGTGAATCACCCATAGTTGCTGCATCGTAAGTGAAGTCAAACCATACTGGCTGTGGAGCCATTTGTTGAGTTGACCAACGCTTAGAGTAAGTGAATTCAGAAACTAAACGCGTTTCATCAGTTACGTCAAAGTGGCCGATACCTGTAAGGTTTAAACGACGCATTGGCGTGTAAAGGTAGCTTGTTGCTGAGTAGTTATATGCATCTCCAGCAGCAGTGTAATCGTGCCATTCACCATCTGCTTGACCTTGAAGGTCTGCATTTTCAGCCCAAACGTGGCCGAAAGGTGTGTAAGAAGATCCACCACAGTAGAAGCTACCGTTTTCGTAATCTTCTTCGATTGGACAATCAGAGAAGTCACGGTCTGCTTGAGAAGCGTCGCCACGGTCTGTGTATTGTAAACCAATTACAACGTTACCACGGTCAAAGCTTGAACCCATTGTGATATCGAAAGACGTTTCGTCTGCATCGCCTTCACCAGTGATAGCACCGTTAAGGTTCATGTCTAGACCTTCGAAGTCGTCTTTTAAGATAATGTTAACAACACCAGCTACCGCGTCAGTACCATATACAGCAGATGCGCCGTCTTTTAGTACTTCAACTTGCTTGATCATTGATACTGGGATTGTGTTTAAGTCAACAGTAGATGCTGCGCCAGTACCAGAGTTGATCATACGACGACCATTTACTAGTACTAAAGTACGTTGCGCGCCTAAACCACGTAGGTCAACACGTGCGTTACCGCCTGAACCATTGTTAACAGCAGGGTTAGTCATCGCACCACTTGCTGCAGTCATTTTTTGTAGAACGCCATCGATGCTTGATGCACCCATTGCTTTGATGTCATCTGCGCCGATTAAAGTTACAGGACTAGACGTCTCCATATCGGTACGCTTAATGCGAGAACCTGTAACTTGAATTTTTTCAATAGACTCTGCTGCATCATCAGCAGCTAAAACTTGCATGCTTGAGAACATTGGGATTGCTGAAACAACAGCTAAACCAAGAATTGATTTTTTCATGTGAAAACCCTACTTGTTGGAAATTTACCTTTAGTCAGGTAGCGCTCGTTATTATTAGAATCACGAGTCAGCGGAGGGCAACTTAGGCGCAGTTAACTGAACGAAAACTGAATGAAAGACCAAATAAAAAACAACCCAAAAATGACGTACCAACTTTAGGTAATAAGGTTTCACGATGTATCAATGTTAATAGAAAAAAACACTTACATATCAGGAAAATAACATTATTAAGTAGCAAAAAAAACACGATTGAAATCAATTGCACGCACTTTGTAATCAAGTGTAATCAGAGCCCAATTAATGCTACAAATGAAATTTTTACAAGTTGATCACACAACGTTATAAAAACCGTAAAAGCTTGGTAAGACTGCTAACCATAGTTATTCACTTAAATTAACTAAATAGACAAAGTTAGTCTGTTAAACAGTGTATTAGAGGATGATTTTTTGTTTTTGTTCCGTCAGTTTGTAATACCGTATAAAAATACGGCTAATAAAGAACATCAAAGTAAAAAAAGGTGAAGCAGAAATTGCGCTAATCACAGCTTTTAGATAATTAAAAACTGCGATCAACAATAATGAAGGAAGATGTTATCGAGTTTGCAGTGAATCGAAATAATAAAGCAAGGTTTGAGGTTGATTATCGCCAGAAGTATAAGTGAGCATCATTTTCCAAGTCATAACAGGTTCAGAGCATGCGCCAACCATAGTATCAGCAACCCAAACTTGTCCTGTCTGTTTAAACTGCAGTGGGATAAAACCCATATACATGGTGACACCTTCAAGTTTTGCTGAGAGGTTTTTAGCCTCCTTTGGTAACTTTAGGTTAATCGTAAACGGTGTTTCTGGACTGATATCTGGGTTACTTAGCCAAACTTCTACATTATTAGGGTAATTGCAATGACTATTGTTCTGACAACTTGTACTTGTGCTGCCCTTATCTATACTTTGGCTATCACATGCAGCTAAAAAAAGACTAAAAAGGAACACGGGAAATAAGCTTATTCGCACTCTATTTGCCTGTATAAAATAAAGTCAGATACTAATTAGAATGCCCAAAAAAGACAACAGGCACCTAATAATAAGTCAATAAAAATACAATCTCTGACAAAAAATAACCAACAAAGCGCTAAAATTTGATTGATGTCATAATTTTATGCAATTGACCTATCTTTTTAAGGTCAAAAATTTTATCATTTCCATCGCAAAAATAAGGGTTTCTCGAGTTTGTTTTCTGAAGCTAGCACCGCTAAGTTGGCTTTAGGTAACACGCTTGTGAAGTAATAGTAGGCCCCACTTTGAATAAAAGTGGGTAATTCATTTCTAAAACGCATTTATTGCAGCGGAAGCCAGAAAATGAGCCAAACAGTAGCATCACAAACTGAGTACAATTATAAAGTTGTACGCCAATTCGCTATTATGACAGTGATTTGGGGCATCGTTGGCATGAGTGTTGGGGTTCTGATTGCTGCCCAATTAGCTTGGCCAGCACTTAACTTTGATACACCATGGTTAACTTACTCTCGACTACGTCCGTTACACACGAACGCAGTAATTTTCGCATTTGGTACAAGTGCACTTTTTGCGACGTCTTATTACGTCGTACAACGTACATGTCAAACGCGCCTTTTCTCAGATAAATTAGCAGCCTTCACCTTCTGGGGTTGGCAACTTGTTATCGTACTAGCAGCGATTACCTTACCATTAGGTATCACAAGCTCAAAAGAATACGCAGAACTTGAATGGCCAATCGATATTCTTATCGCCGTTGTTTGGGTAACTTACGCAGTGGTATTCTTTGGTACGTTAATCAAGCGTAAAGTATCGCACATCTATGTTGCGAACTGGTTCTACGCTGGTTTCATCATTACTGTTGCCGTTTTACACATCGTAAACAGCATGGCAATTCCAGTTTCACTTACTAAATCATACTCTATCTACGCAGGTGCTGTAGATGCAATGGTTCAGTGGTGGTACGGTCACAACGCTGTTGGTTTCTTATTAACTGCTGGTTTCTTAGGTATGATGTACTATTTCGTACCAAAACAAGCAGGCCGCCCTGTTTATTCTTACCGTTTATCGGTTGTTCACTTCTGGGCTCTTGTTTCTTTATACATCTGGGCAGGTCCTCACCACCTACATTACACTGCGCTTCCAGACTGGACGCAAAGCTTAGGTATGGTTATGTCAGTTATCCTATTCGTTCCATCTTGGGGTGGTATGATCAACGGTATCATGACGTTATCAGGTGCATGGCATAAACTACGTACTGACCCAGTACTTCGTTTCTTAGTTGTTTCTCTATCTTTCTACGGTATGTCTACGTTCGAAGGCCCAATGATGGCTATTAAGTCAGTTAACGCGCTTTCTCACTACACTGACTGGACTGTAGGTCACGTACACTCAGGTGCACTAGGTTGGGTTGCAATGATTTCTATCGGTGCTATCTATCACCTAATCCCTGCACTATTCTCACAAGGCCGTATGTACAGTGTTAAACTAGTTAACACGCACTTCTGGTTACACACTGTGGGTGTTGTTCTATACATCGTAGCAATGTGGATCTCTGGTGTAATGCAAGGTCTAATGTGGCGTGCAGTAAACTCAGACGGTACGTTAATGTACAGCTTTGTACAGTCATTAGAAGCTTCGTATCCGTTCTATATCATGCGTTTCCTAGGCGGTGTATTCATCGTAACAGGTATGCTAATTATGGCTTACAACGTTTATCGTACTATTGCAGCGAAGAAAGATTCGCTTCAACTAGACGCTGACGCACAATTGGCATAATGGAGTAGCACGATGAGCAATAATAATTCACAAAACAAACACGAAATAGTCGAAAAGAACGTTGGCCTAATGGCTATCTTGACTGTCTTTGCAATCAGCTTTGGTGCATTAGTTGAGATTACTCCACTAATGTTCCAAGACGATACGACTAAACCTGTTGATGGCTTACGCCCTCTTACAGCGTTAGAAATGGAAGGCCGTGATATCTACGTGCGTGAAGGTTGTTACAACTGTCACTCACAAATGATTCGTCCTTTCCGTGACGAGGTTGAGCGTTACGGTCACTACTCTGTAGCTGGTGAGTCAGTATGGGATCACCCATTCCAATGGGGTTCTAAGCGTACTGGTCCTGACTTAGCGCGTGTTGGTGAGCGTTACTCAGACGATTGGCACCATGCTCACTTAATGGATCCACGTGCAGTGGTTCCTGAGTCAAACATGCCAGCGTTTCCTTGGTTAGACGAAAACAGAGTCGATACGACCCATACACTTAAAAAGCTTCAAATATTCCGTGATAGCTTCGGAATTGATAAAGCGAGCGACCGTTACGACGGTAAAGGTTACGGAAGTGACGAAGAGCTACAAGCTGACATTGCGAAAATCGAAGCCATGAACGGTGGTCAAGGTGCAACTGAAATGCAAGCTCTAATCGCTTACTTACAACAGCTTGGCACACACTTGAAGTAATTATTATGGATTACGGAACATACAGAGGCATTTTGACTCTGGTAATTTTAGTACTGTTTATTGTGATTGTTGTATGGGCATACAGCAAGCGTAGCAAACGCCGTTTTGACGATGCTGCTAATGCCATATTTGAAGATGAAAAAAAACACAACAACACAATCTCTAATGAGGAAAAGGAGTCTGAGAAATGACTAGCTTTTGGAGTATATGGGTTATTGTATTAACCCTAGCGTGTCTTGCTATCATCTTCGGCCTACTTCTGTGGAACTTAAAAAACTACGCAGGTGTGAAAGAAGGCGAAAGCTGTGGTCACGAATTTGACGGCATTGAAGAACTTAACAACCCACTACCAAAATGGTGGACTTATATGTTCTTCGCGACATTTATTTGGTCTGTATACTACCTTGCTGCTTACCCTGGTTTAGGTAACTGGGAAGGTTTAGGTAAATGGACAAGTTCTAACCAAGGTATTACCTCTTTAGCTGAGTCTAAAGAAGCGACTGAACAAGCATTAGCTAACGGTGAGAACGTTCAATTAGACCAAGAATTTATCGCTGCTGATGAGCGTTTTGGCCCAATCTTTGAGTCATTCGCAAAACAAGATATTGAAACACTAGTTAAAGACGAAAAAGCGCTTGAGATTGGTCAACGTTTATTCTCTCAAAACTGTGCACAATGTCATGGTTCAGATGCACGTGGTGGTCAAGGCTTCCCTAACCTAACAGATAACGATTGGTTATACGGCGGTTCACCAGACAAGATCAAAGAAACACTTCTTTACGGTCGTGTTGCTGCGATGCCACCTTGGGGTGATGCGCTTGGCGAGCAAGGCATTAAAGAAATGACTGCTCACGTACTTAGCCTTTCTGGCCGTACTGTTAACCAAAAAGACGCTGCTGCAGGTGCTGCTAAGTTTGCAATGTGTGCTGCGTGTCACGGTGCTGACGGTAAAGGTTCAGTTGCACACAATTTACCATTTGGTGCACCTAACCTAACAGATAACATCTGGTTATACGGTGGTTCTAAACGTGCTGTTGAAGAAACACTAATCAATGGCCGCGCCGGTGTAATGCCAGCATGGAAAGACATTTTAGGTGAAGATAAAGTTCACTTATTAACAGCGTACGTTTACAGCTTATCGCAAGATAAATAACCACGCGGTTAATAAAATGTATAAACAATCAATCTTTTAATTCAATAGATTAATTAAGATCAAAAAAGCCTCCATCTGGAGGCTTTTTTTTAGTCTTTTGCTTTTAAATCCGATAAAATGCGTACAACGTTTTTAAAGGTATAAGTACTATGAAACCCACTCCTTGGTATAAAAACTTTTGGCCATGGTTTTTAATCTCTTTTCCTCTTGCAGCTATCATCGGCTGTGCTGGTCTTATTTATATGGCAATTGGCAACGGCCCAGATATGGTTGTTGACGATTATTATAAAAAAGGCAAGGCAATTAACCTTGAACTCAGCAAATTTAATAAAGCAAAAGCACTTTACTTACATGGCGATTTAAATGTTGCAGACGACAAAGTAACATTCACTTTCACCAAGGGTGATGCAAGCAATGTTCACTCTTTAAAAATGTCTTTTTATCATCGCACCATTAAAGCCAATGACTTTGATGTAAGCTTAATGAAAAACGCCCATGGCGATTTTACTGCCCTACTCGACACCCATGTTGACGGTGCATACACAGTGTTTATTGAACCAATCGATAACAGTTGGAAACTTAAAGAAGATGTCATTTTACCAACTGATAAAACGATTTCGATTAGCCCTGAATATAAGTAGTAAACTCTAATGTCCGATAATTGCTTTCATTGTCTTGAAAGTGTGCCAAAAGGCTTTAATGCGACTGTCGAAATAGACGGTAAGGCACAACCTATGTGTTGTATTGGTTGCCAAACGGTTGCTGAGAATATCGTCGCCCAAGGCATGACCGATTATTATAAATTTAGAACTGTTCGCTCTGGTAAAGTTGAACAGCTTGTTCCAGAGCAACTCGAGTTGATTAAAAGTTACGATAACGAAGATATTCAAGACGAGTTTATTTCAGCCACTAATGATTTATCAGAAGTACTATTAACGGTTGAAGGCATCACCTGTGCTGCCTGTGCTTGGTTAATCGAAAAACAACTACTTAACTTAAAAGCAATCAAACGTGTTGATGTAAATACTTCGACCAACCGTGCCATGATCCAATGGGATAAATCGGTTACACCGCTTAGCCAAATTATCACCTCATTACATGAAATCGGCTATAAAGCCTACCCGTTTCAGGCAGACCTTGAAGCGAGCCAAAAACAACAAGCCGCAAAAGCTTATATCCGCCGTTTAGGGGTTGCCGGTCTGATGACCATGCAAGTAATGATGTTTGCTTTCGCTATGTATTTTGGCATGTTCTCTGGCATGGAAGAGAACTTCGAGCAGTATTTTCGCTGGATAAGCTTAGTACTTGCATCTCCAGTAATTCTTTACAGTGCCCTGCCATTCTTAACCAATGCTATTAATGGTTTAAAAGCCAAACAGCTTAATATGGATTTACCCGTCTCATTAGCGATTTTTGGTGCTTATGGGGCAAGCTGTTATGCCACATTAATGTCGGTTGGCGAAGTTTATTTCGAATCTATCTGTATGTTTACCTTTTTATTATTATTAGGTAAATATTTAGAATTTAGAGCCCGTTTAAAGGCCAGCGAATTTACCGCTAACTTGCAAAAGTTACTGCCGCTCACAGCTCGTATTATTGATGATAATAATCAAGAATCGATTATTGCAGCTAAAAAACTAAAACTGGGTGATGTTGTGTTGATCAAAGCAGGTGAAACCATTCCTGCTGATGGTATTGTTACAAAAGGTCAAACAACCGTTGATGAAGCCATGATGACTGGCGAGCATCAACCCGTTAATAAGTTTGTCAGCCATCAAGTTTACGCAGGAACGATTAACCATGATGGTGTGATCAGTATTGAGATCAACAAAATCGGTCAAAATACCCTGCTTAATCAAATTATTAAGTTACAACACACAGCGTTAACCAAGCGCCCGCGATTAGTTGAGATAACAGATAAAGTAGCGCAGTGGTTTGTTGCCTGTTTATTAGTGTTTGCCTCAATAACAGCAATTGGTTGGTATCAAATAGACCCCGAGCATGCCTTTTGGGTTACTATTTCTGTACTTGTTGCAACCTGCCCTTGTGCGCTTAGCTTAGCAATTCCAACCGCTCTCACGTGCGCTGTAGCCAGCCTGACAAAACGTGGAATTTTAATTAAACAAGCCCATGTGTTAGAAACGCTACCACAATTAACAGATATCGCTTTTGATAAAACAGGTACTTTAACGCAAGGTCGCTTTACCATTGAACGCGTTGAACTAGTTAACACCCAATACAGTGAAGCTGATGCATTACGCTTAGCAGCGCAACTTGAAAGTTTCTCTGAGCACCCTATTGCTAATGCATTCGCTGGTTTCAACGACACAGTGAACCCTATTGAAAATGTGACTATCGAACCGGGTAAAGGCATTACCGCTTTACTCAATGATCAGCACCTTGCGATAGGTAAAAGCGGTTGGTTTGATACCGAAAAAGCAGATGCGCAAGCAACCTTATATATCGATAAACAAGTCATTGCTCGCTTTTACTTAGCCGACAGCCTACGTAATAACGCAGAAAAATTGATTACTACACTTCATTCGCAACAAATTAAGTGCCATATGTTAACGGGCGATGCCTCTAACAGTGGTGAGCGAATTGCAAAACAGCTAAATTTAGATACCGTGCATGCTGCATGTAGCCCTCGTGATAAACAAACCCATGTCGAAGCACTTGCCAGTAAAGGTGCCATTGTTGCTATGGTGGGTGATGGCGTGAATGACAGCCCAGTATTTGCCAGTGCCCATTTATCTATTGCAATGGAAACAGGCGCTGATATTTCCAAAAATAGTGCCGATGTGGTATTACTCAATAGTGATCTAACGGCTATAGAACATTTGCTTACTGTCTCGAAAAAGACGCGCCGTATTGTTAAGCAAAACTTGGCATTATCACTTATTTACAATGGTTCGATTTTACCATTGGCAGCCCTTGGGCTCGTAGCTCCTTGGATGGCCGTCATCGGTATGTCTGCAAGCTCCATTTTGGTTATTACCAACTCATTAAGGTTATTAAAACTATGAGTATCATCTATATGCTTATCCCAATTGCCATTTTATTTGTGCTAATTGCAATCGGGGTATTCTTTTGGGCTGTAAAAAGCGAGCAGTTTTCTGATTTAAATAAACAGGGTCACAGTATTCTGTTCGAAGACGATAAAGAGCAGCATAACAAAAGTAATGATTGATCCGCTGTTTATTAGTGCATTTATAATGGGCTTGTTAGGCAGTGGTCACTGCCTAGCTATGTGTGGCGGCATTGCCAGTAGTTTACAACTTGCTGCCAACAAAAATCGAGCAGTAAGCTTTTCGGTTGCATACAACCTAGGCCGAGCACTCAGTTATATGCTGGCCGGTGCACTCGTAGCTGGAATTAGTAGTCGCTTCGCGGCGCAAAATACCAGTATATCGGTAGCTTTGTCTTTTTTGAGTGGTATTTTTATGCTACTAGTTGGGGTTTACATAATGCGCTTAGCGGCAACCCTACAGTGGCTAGAAAAACTAGGCAAGGCGCTCATATGGCAGCATTTAGCTAAACTCAATCGTTTTTTATTACCGGTCGATACAACCCCTAAAGCCTTGCTTTATGGCGCTTTGTGGGGTTGGTTACCCTGTGGCCTAGTTTATTCTGCGTTAACCTGGGCACTCACAAGCCCATCAGCTCTTCACGGTGCAGGCGTAATGTTATTTTTTGCTTTGGGAACTTTTCCAGCAATGATCAGTGTTGGTCTTGTTAGTCAAAAAATAAATACTCTTTTTAACCATGTTTGGATAAGGGTTATTCTAGGCAGCGTAATAATATGGTACGGTATATACTTATTAATTATAGCAACCGATAAGTTAATTCATTAACCTAAAGTTGTTAACCTATTTGAATGGATTTGATGTATGGACTTCTCACAAAACAAGTCAAAAGGCTTATGCACAATTAGCTGTAATAATTGCAGTATCAGCCAGCTATGTTTGCCATTTTCATTAAACGGTCAAGAAATGGATCGTCTCGATGAAATCATCGAACGTAAAAAGCCTCTACACAAAGGTGATTATTTATTTGAGTCTGGCGAAAGCTTAAATGCTATTTATGCGGTACGCTCTGGTTCATTTAAATCGTATACCTTGTCTGAGCAAGGTGATGAGCAAATTACTGGCTTTCACTTGGCTGGTGATTTAGTCGGTTTCGATGCAATCAACAAAATGGCTCATCAAAGCTTTTCGCAAGCCCTTGAAACTTCAATGGTATGTGAAATTCCATTCGATACTCTAGACGAATTAGCAGGTAAATTACCTAAGCTACGCCAACAAATTATGCGTTTAATGAGTAATGAGATTAACTACGACCAAGAAATGTTATTGTTACTCAATAAAAAGTCAGCTGAAGAGCGTCTAGCAAGTTTTATTTATAATCTTGCGGAGCGTTTTGGTGAACGTGGTTTCTCACGTAAAGAATTTCGCTTAACCATGACACGTGGTGAAATCGGTAATTATTTAGGCCTTACTGTTGAAACAATTAGCCGCCTTTTAAGCCGCTTCCAAAAAGCGGGCTTTATTAAAGTTGAAGGCAAATTTATCACTATTTTGGACCAGCAAGCGCTTGCAGCAACCGCAGCGATTAAATGTAAATAGAGTTTGATTTAACGCAACTTTATATTGTTTGCCCCTTTAACTGTTCTAAATTTAGGTTACACTCAAAGTACTACTTTTTGCGGAACAGTTAAGGAGCAGCACATGGACGCAATTAAACGAATTTTAGCAGTTATAGACCCAACCAAAGAGCAGCAACATAGTTTAAGCCGCTCAATTGATCTAGCCAAAAAATCTGGCGCGACCATCACCGCTTTCCTCAGTATCTACGACTTCTCTTACGAAATGACCACTATGCTTTCTGCTGATGAGCGTGAAGCAATGCGCGAAGCCGTAATAAAAGACCGCCAAGAATGGTTAAACGAGCAGATTGCCCTATATCCTGATCTTACTATTGATAGCTGTGTGGTTTGGCATAACCGTCCGTACGAAGCTATTATCAATACCGTGATCAATGATGGCTTTGATCTTGTTGTTAAAGGCACCCATCAACACGATACACTTAAATCGGTTATCTTCACTCCTACTGACTGGCATCTTATTCGTAAGTGCCCTGCACCAGTTTTACTTGTTAAAGAGAAAGAGTGGCCAGCAAAAGGCAATATTTTAGCTGCTGTAAACGCAGTGAGTGAGAATGAACAACACCTTGAACTTAACAAGCGTATTATTAATGACGCTCGCTTCATTTGTGACTTGGCCAACGCCACCCTTAACTTAGTAAATGCCTACCCAGCAACGCCGGTTAATATCGCGATTGAAATTCCTGAGTTTAACCCAGGTGTTTACAACGAATCAGTTAAAAAACATCACTTTGAATCAACGCTTTCATTAGCTGAAGGCTTTGATATTGACCAAGCTCATTGTCACATTGAAGAAGGCTTACCTGAAGATGTTATTCCTGATGTGGCTGCACGCCTCAACAGCGAATTAGTAGTGATTGGTACAGTTGGACGTACTGGCTTAAGTGCTGCACTTGTCGGTAACACCGCAGAGCATGTCATTGATAGCCTTGACTGCGATGTGTTAGCGTTAAAACCAGATGGCTATGTAAGCCCACTTGCTAAGTAACCATTTAAATATGCATTAAAAAAGCCCCAGTTTGGGGCTTTTTTATATATACAGTTTAAGAGTTTTATATATTTGTTACATCAATAAATAATGATTCATCAATGTTTGTTGATGAGACCACCGCCTCGCTAAAGTCATAGCTTTCACGATTGCCTTCTCTATCAAGTGGTAAATTTTCAAAATCAAATAAGTTTCTATCTGCAAGCTGGCTTGGGCTGACATTCTGTAAAGACTTAAAGATACTTTCAACACGACCTGGAGTTTTCTTATCCCACTCTGTCAGCATCGCTTTGATTGATTGACGCTGCAGGTTTTCTTGTGAGCCACATAAATTACAAGGAATGATCGGGAAGTCTTTGTGCTCGGCGTATTTAATTAAATCTTTTTCACGGCAATATGACAACGGACGAATGACCACGTTACGTTCATCATCAGAGCGCAATTTTGGTGGCATCGCTTTTAGTCGTGAACCATGGAACATATTTAAGAACATTGTCTCAACGATATCATCCATGTGATGACCAAGTGCTAGTTTGGTTGCGCCAATTTTTTCGGCAAATGAATAAAGTGTGCCGCGACGAAGTCGTGAACACAGACCACAGGTAGTTTTTCCCTCTGGTACTTTTTCTTTTACTACTGAGTAAGTATCTTTATCGACGATGTAATATGGAATATTTAGCGTTTCAAAGTAATCAGGCAAAATGTGCTCAGGAAAACCAGGTTGCTTCTGATCAAGGTTTACCGCAATCACTTCAAATTTAATTGGCGCTGCTTTTTGTAAATTAAGCAAAATATCTAGCATTGCAAAAGAATCTTTACCACCACTGATACATGCCATAACAACATCACCGTCTTCGATCATGTTATAATCAGTAATTGCGGTACCAACATGCCTTCTTAGACGCTTTTGAAGTTTATTAAATTCAAGAGTTTCTTTTCTAGTATCAGTTTGATTCATTTGCTCTGCTCATACAGGCTTTAGTAAGCCATGTTTCATAGTAAAAAGTTCGGCGTGGATTATACGGACTTTTTGAGCGAGTTGAAATGATTAGCGTGGGATAATTAAAACGCTTCTCTTGTAGAGATACCACGTAAAGCAAAGCGCTTTGGGAATGAAGGTTAAGGATTCAGGTTATTTATATTTATAACAGGTTAAGTAGTGTTTTCTGGATTTACTAAATAATTTATATGAAACAACAATTAATCTAAAACGTTCGAAGCAGCTACTTCCGCCTCGATTATGGCTCTATGCGCTTTTAAACTAATATTTGTTGAATAAAAATCTGCTGCTATTTTAAGCTCTTGTGGTGATAATAAACTAAGAATTTTAAGCTTAAAAGCCATCTTGGCGGCACTCATGTCTGTTGGCTCTGCCAATACCGATGTCCCCATCGCATTTATCAACAATTGCTTTTGACTTTCAGGTAAATCTTTTAGTGTATCTGCTAATATTTGCTTTGTATCGACCTCTACATTACCACCAAGGCCATTGAAGATTTCATCCATTTTCAATGCATTATAGAACCGTTCAAATTCTAATTCTGCATTTGGCTCAGACTGAGCCGAACACACGATAAATGGCAACGAAAACAAAATCAGCAAACAAACTCTCATTTAATTATCCTTATTTTTTAGTTTTACAACTTAGTCGAAAGCCAAATAGCAAATTTAGTGGAGTGCTTAACGACTAATCTGATTGGTGAATAATAAAGCGAACTTGAACCATTCACTTTACCTAGGTTCTGGTGTTCAATTTCATCTTGTTGAATGCTTAGTACCGTTTGATATGCGCTTTTATTATTTTTCTCTAAATAGCTTAATTGCCATTCTAGATGATGAATAACCGTTGATTCAACGGCTTCTGTACACACCCAAATTGCTTTACGGCCAAATAAAGCAGTAATCAAACCTAAACAATAACCACCCAAAGACCAAAACCAGATTGCGTGGCAATGCCGTACTTTATGTTCCTTTAACCAACAATCAAAAGTTTTGAAATGCTCGATTTCATGATTTAGCATTTCTTTAAGCTGTACAGAGATATCTTGATATAAAAACTTAGCGACAAATAACTGAGCCTTATAAATGCTTATCGCCCCAAATTCACCTGCATGATCAACACGCACAATTCTAGCGACTTCTTTTGAGATCATCTTAATTGCTTACTGTGCATTTATAACGGGAAGCTGTACAAGCAAGATCAGGCCAGTCATCTCTACCCCAGCAATACTTATCATTTCTAAGTGGTTTTAGATGCCAAACTACTGGCTTGCCCTTATTATCTAAGCGAGTTTCATTTTCAAGCTGCACACGGACTAAATTTTTCTCTGCTGAGAGAATATTATAAACGAAGGTTTTTCTCGCTTCAGACTCAGAAATATAGCCCTGTTCGTCGTAAGAAATTTCTAATGTGTTGTTTTTGAAAGCTACGGTATGAAAATTAGCTTCACAAACTGGGCTATTTGTAGACTGCCATGAGCCTTGCAACTTAGTTTGCATTTCTTGGTTGATAAGTGAATGACTACTACACGCTGAACATAGCAGTAAAATAACAAAAATAGACGCTAAAGGTTTCATTAAGATGCTTTTAAGTCCCTGAAAGATTGACATTTAGCATATCGAGAATCGTGAAAATGTCCAGCGATACGCTTAATAAAAACAAAGGGCACAATAGCCATGTGCCCTTTGTTAACTTTAAGCGCTTTTAGTTTTAGCTTTTTTATTCTTTGCCAATCGTTTGGCACGTTTTATAGCCGATTTTTTCGACGCATTTTTCTGCGCAATTTTTAACACTTTAGCCTCTTTTAATTGCTTTTTTGCTGCTTTAAAGCGCTTTTTAGCATTTTCAGCTAGGTTCTCAGCTTCGCTGGCACACTCTACAGCTGCTTGTGCTTTTAGTGCTGCATCTTTTGCAAGTTCAGTGGTTCTTGCCACTTCTTTTTTACTCTTTTCAAGAATTTTTTCGAGCTTAGCAAGACGTTTCTCAAATACTGACTGTGAATTTTGCATAGTATTCTCCTTCACTGGCGTATAGACATGCGGGTAGGTTCGGTAACAATAAGCGAGTCGACACAATTTACTACATCGTGATCTTTCTCCGGGTAATCTAAACAACTTAAGAAGTGGCGCATACAGTTGATACGCCCGCGCTTTTTATCGTCAGATCGAATTTGTGTCCAAGGTGCATCCTTAGTATGGGTATGAAACATCATGGCATCTTTGGCATCACTATAATCATGCCATTTAGCCAGTGATGCCATATCAACTGGGCTTAGCTTCCATTGTTTGAGTGGGTCGTTTTGGCGCGATTTAAAACGTCTAAATTGCTCTTCTCTACTAACCGAAAACCAATATTTAAATAGCTTAATACCGCTATTCACCAACATACGCTCAAGTTGAGGTGTTTGACGCATAAACTCCAAATATTCGTGATCATCGCAAAACCCCATTACCTTCTCAACACCAGCTCGGTTATACCAAGAACGATCGAAAAGTATGATTTCACCCTTAGTAGGTAAGTGGTTAATGTAACGCTGGAAGTACCACTGTTCTCGCTCTCTAGTAGTTGGCTTTTCTAAGGCTACCACGTGTGCCCCGCGAGGATTTAAATGCTCCATAAAACGCTTTATAGTGCCACCTTTACCTGCCGCATCTCGACCTTCAAATAAAATCACAATTTGTTGTTCGGTCTCTTTTACCCAGCCTTGCATTTTTAAAAGCTCGATTTGCAATTCGTGTTTATGGCGCTCGTATTCAACTACGTCCATTTTGCGTTTATATGGGTATTTACCGTCAGCATTCCACTTTAAGCTTGGGTTTTTAACATCTAGATCAAAAACCACATCCTGTTTAGCATTGTGTTCGGATAAATTCTGCTGTTTTACTGATACAGGTTCGACATTGACTGTCTGCATAACGACTCCTATTAAACTATAACTACCTATATTGAGAACTTTATAGTTTTACTTTAAGCCAGTTATAGCTAAGTAACTTGATCTAAATCTATATTTTCATTCCTTAAAAATTCATTTAAAAATAGAAAGTTAGCACTTAATAATTAAGTAAAGATCAGGCTAGCAATATACAATCAAGTCTTTTTTCTATAATAAAAAACAATCAGAGAAAACTAATACATTCCGACTATTTCTATGTTTCAAAACACACTGAACCTTAAATACACAGCAATACAAATAGTTAGGAAAAATATGAATCAAGGGAATAATTTAGAGCAAAGAAACAGTCATAGTAATTGTACTAACTACGATGAATTTTCAATTTTGCTCATACGTCTAAATGCTGAGATAAACTTTTGAAAAAAGAAACATAAGAACTATCTGTGCTTCACAACGAAAAAAGGACCTAATTAAGGTCCCTTTTGTCGAAGTTTAAACGCTTTTAGCCAATATATAGTCCGTTATTTAACAATCCAAGGTGTGGCGCTGATAAGCTCAGCATGACTGTTTAACACTGTGTTATCGTCTTGCCAGTCGTCTGTTACTTTTATTGAGCAACGCTGCTCTTTACAGCTAACGCCATTTGCCGAGATAGCGTCTTGACCATTAAATTTAAGTACAACACCTTGTTGTTCAGGAAGCAAAAACCACATTAATTTGCTGACAAAAAAGCCTGATAAATCAGATAACAGCTCGTCAAACTCTTCATTTAACGTATATAAGTTTGCTTTACTAAGTTCAAAATCTGCCAAATCAGTCGCTTCAATCTGTAACTTTAATTGGCATTCATGTTTAGGGTTTTCTGGTTGCACAACAATAACAGCTTTATCTGTATCTAATTGCTTATCAAAAGGTAAAAGTAACTGAGCTTTATCTGTATAAGTTAAGTCAAACTCTTGTTTTTCTGTAATTATTTTACCTGATTTAATAGTGCATACTTCGTTACTAGCAATATCAGACAAATAAAAGTTAACTTGAGCGTATTGAAACTCACCTTTATTCACGACTTTTAAACGATCATAAAAGCCATCATAAGCAATAACAAATTCAGTTGCTGCGGCTTTAGAGGAAACCGCGCTTAGCGCAACCGCGATGGTTGCTGCTTTTAACCATGGAAGGAGTTTATTCATCAAAGTAAGCTCTATTTTGATTTATCATAGTGTTTAATTCATCAATATATGCTTCACGGCGCTCAGAGTATGATAACAAACCTTGTGTTAACTTGGTTGCTTCTATAGGTTTTTGCTGGCGACGTAAATCGGCACGAATTAATCGTAAATCTTTATACGCAGCATGGGTATTAATATTTTTAAAATATGAGCTTACAGCAGCACGTACCGATTTAAATGCTGTCACTTCATGGGCCGCTTCGTTAGCACGGCGACGAGGAACCATGCCACAACCCTTTTTGTAACACCATTGACCGAAAAAGTTTAAACCAATCCGTGCAAAGCGTGACGTGCCCCATGCTGATTCATTTGCTGCTTGCATTAGCGCAAGCTCTTTAGGAATGATATCAACTCGACGTAGTGCTTGGGTAAGCGATAAAGTGTCAATAGTGTTAGGCAACTTGTAGCTGGTAAGAATTTTTTTAATATCTGACTTTTGCTTGCTCGTAAGCGGCTCATTGTACTCAAGCATCATGCGCGCAATTTCTAGTTTAGCTCGCTGCTGTAAAATTTTTTTATTTTCGGCCTCAACATGTGGGCGAATAAAATCAAAAAAAGCATGTTTCTTCTCTTTTACATCAGTAAATGCTGCAAAGTCAGGCAGTTTTACATTATGTAATGGTTTTTCTTTTTTGATTACGCGCTGGGTTCCGGTAGGCGTGCTCTGAGTTTGTTCAGATTCTTCAACTGTCACTTCTTTTTCGATAAATGGCGAAAATAACGCCCATGCAAAAAAAGCGGTTAATAAAGCTCGAAAAACGTACTTAAGCATGTATTCTCTCAAATAAACTACTACTCATGTGCGGTTAACTCACGCACACACAAAGGCGAAGTATACCAAAGCAGATGATTTTTAGCGAATTCAGCACTATAAAACCACCCATAAAAGGGACAAACTATTGACGTAACAGTGTAGTTTGCTCGCAATTTTCAAGCGCTTGCGTATACTGAAAAGTAAGCAAACAAGGAATAGGAAGGTTATTTTTATGTGCCAATCTTGGCAAGCTCGCATTATTAATCAACAAAAATATCGTCCAAACGATAACCGCTCAGCTTGGCAGGTTGACCGCTCTCGAATCATACACGCCGCAGCATTTAGGCGTTTGCAGGCCAAAACTCAGATTATGGGTATTGGCTTAAATGATTTTTATAGAACTCGTCTTACTCATTCTTTAGAAGTTGCCCAAATTGGCAGTGGTTTATTACGCCATTTGAAAAAGCAGCACCCTGAATTTACGAATTTTCCTAGCGGTAGTTTACTCGAAACCTTATGCCTTGCTCATGATATTGGCCACCCTCCTTTTGGTCATGGTGGTGAAATAGCATTAAATTACATGATGCGCGATCATGGTGGCTTTGAAGGTAACGCGCAAACACTTAGAATTGTCTCTAAGCTTGAGCCCTATTCAAATGGCTATGGCATGAACTTAACCAGGCGCACCTTGTTAGGTTTTATTAAATACCCAGCCTTCATTGATGATTTGTGGCACAGCATTCCACCTTTGAGCGAGCAGCGTAGCTTTATTAAAGCTGACCATTGGCGACCAGCTAAGGGGTTATACACCGACGATAAAGATATTTTCGACTGGATCATGGAGCCACTGTCTAATAACGATAAAGCACTGCTGAGCAGTCATTATAAGGTTGATGAATTTAGAGCCAAAACCCACTATAAATCGATAGACTCAGCAATTATGGAATTAGCTGACGATATTGCGTATGCCGTTCATGATTTAGAAGACGCTATAGCAACAGAGGTTTTAACGTTGGCTGATTGGCAAAATCATGCCCTTGTACAACTACAAGAGCTTGACTCTGCGTGGCTAACCACTCATTTAAGCTCGATAACCGCCAGACTCTTTTCTCATCACGAGTATGAGCGTAAAGACGCCATTGGTGAGTTGGTAAACACCTTTATTATTAACGCTCAGTTAGTTGTACAAAACGCAGATTTCGAATCTGAAATATTACAGTACACGGTGAGTCTTCCAGATGAATTTGCCGAAATTCTTAACGTGCTAAAACATTTTGTTTTTAAACGCTTAATTCGTGAGCCGAAGATGCAGCAAGTGGAGTTTAAAGGGCAAAACCTGCTGATTGAATTATTTAGTGCTTTTGCCAGCGACCCAATGCGCTTATTACCAGAAACAACGCAAGAAATGTGGCTAAATGCGCACCAACAAGGCGATAATGCGATGCGCATAATCTGTGATTATTTGTCAGGAATGAGTGACGAATACGCCTACAAAACCTATCAGCGGTTGTTTTTGCCCTCTGCTTAAGTAATTTTTGAACACTATTTGATAGTGTTCTAAAATTAAGCAGGTTATTAATAAATAATCGCACTTCTTTAGATGCATTCTATTTAACATGGATTGAAATAATGCTCAAAAAATACCTGCTCATCAGTGCAGCTGTTGCAAGTTCATTTGCTTGCTATAGCGCAGAAACACTTCCAGATCCGCTTCTCGAAGAGCGCGGCATAATAATTAAAGATGCCACCCACTTTGATTGGATACGGCTTAATTCTGGCGAATGGCTCAAAGGCGAGCTTGTCTCTTTGTACGATAAAGAAGTTGAGTTTGACAGCGACATTCTTGATACATTAATGATTGATCGCGAAGATATCTATATGATTATTTCAGATCGCCATCATACGGTTCGCTTTAACGATGGCAATGAGCTCAGTGGTACACTTAATATATCGGGCGGTTATGTAAAAGTTGGCGAACAAGAAGCTAAATACCGTTATCGCGATTTAGTCTCAATTGCTCCCTCTGTTGAAAGCGAACTCAGTGCATGGACTGTAAAGTTATCCATGGGTGCAGATTTGGCCCGTGGAAATACTGACCAAACTGAATATTCTATTAAAGCTGACATAAAGCGCCGTACTGCTTCAAGTCGATTTTTATCTGAGATTTTAGGCTATCGCACTACCAGTGATGATCAAATTACTAAAAACAATATTCGTGCTAACGGTACATTTGACTGGTTTTACACACAAAAAATGTATTATCGCCCTATTTTCTTCGAATACTATCGTGACCCGTTCCAAAATATCGCCAATAAATACACTGTCGGCGCCGGTGTTGGTTATTATGTGATAGATACCGACAAAACAGAATGGGATTTTACAGCGGGACCTGCTTATCAAAAAACCCAATTTGACACTGTAGCAGCTGGAGAAGATAAGAGTAACTCATCAATGTCTTTGTTTATTTCTACAAATTATGAGTTAGAGATCACTAAGAAAATCGATTTTTCATTAAATTATCGTTACCTAACTGCAAACAGTGATGCTGGCGGTGACTCTCAATATGCGATGGCTGCGTTTGAATTTGAGATCACTGATGATATTGATTTTGATGTGTCATTAGTTTGGGATTACCTTGCCGACCCCATTGCCGATGAAAACGGTGTAGTACCAGAAAAAGAAGATTACAAAATGATTTTCGCGCTGGGTATCGATTTATAAACATCTCGATTATTCGATACAAAAACGCCGAGCTTAGCTCGGCGTTTTCATTTTAGTTAAGTAATATCCTATAGCGATTTAACACCCATGTTGTATAGGGTAAAACCATAGATATCAGCGTATTGATCGATGATCTTACTTGTTGGTGTTCCTGCACCATGACCTGCATTTGTTTCAATGCGAATAAGATACGGATTTTGTTTCGCACCTTTTTCTTGTAGCTCTGCTGCAAACTTAAATGAATGCGCAGGCACCACACGGTCATCATGATCCCCTGTTGTCACTAAGGTTGCAGGGTAGCTAACACCTTCTTTTACATTGTGAACTGGTGAGTAGCCTTTTAAGTAATCAAACATTTCTTTACTTTGTTCACTCGTACCGTAGTCATACGCCCAACCAGCACCGGCTGTAAAGGTGTGGTAACGCAGCATATCTAAAACACCTACAGCAGGAAGCGCAACTTTAAATAGCTCAGGGCGCTGTGTCATAACCGCACCAACTAATAAGCCACCATTTGAGCCACCACGTACCGCTAGGTAATCAGGTGAGCTGTATTGTTTTTTGTTTAAGTACTCAGCCGCAGCAATAAAGTCATCAAATACATTTTGTTTCTTAAGCTGTGTACCATTTACATGCCATTCTTTACCGTATTCGCCACCACCACGAATATTAGCAACAGCATAGATGCCACCGTGCTCAAGCCACGCCGCTACTGTAGGGCTATAACTTGGTGTTAGACTTACGTTAAAGCCACCATAGCCATATAAAATAGTCGGATTTTTACCGTTAAGCTCAGTGCCTTTTTTGTACGAAATAATCATCGGAACTTTGGTGCCATCTTTTGATGTATAGAAGACTTGCTCAGAGATATATTCTTCACTATTAAATTTAGCGCCCGACTTGCGATACACATCAGACTTTCCTGACTCAACATCAAACGAGTAGGTATTGCCTGGTGTAGTGTAATTCGTAAATGAGTAATACAGTGTTTGTGCATCGTGCTTGCCACTAAAGCCATATGCAGTACCTACACCTGGCAGGCTAATCTCACGCACCAATTTACCTGATTTATCGTATTGTTTTACTTGCGAAATCGCATCAACCATATACTTAGCAAAGAAGTAGTCACCGCCTTTCGAAATGCTAAGTACATTGTCAGTTTCAGGGATTAAATCTTGCCAATTTTCAGGTCTTGGATCAGCAGCATCCACTGTTACTACACGCATATTGGGTGCGTTTAAGTTAGTCACCAAATACAGTTTCGAGCCGTCATTATCAATAATTGAGGTATCTGAGTCAGTGTTATCTAAAATCGTCACTAGCTTGCTGTCAGGCTTAGTTAAATCTTTGATAAACAGTTTATTACCTGATGTTGAAGTACTTGCAGCAATAATTAAATAACGATTATCACGGGTCACATCAGCACCAATATAACGATGTTTCTGAGCCTCTGTGCCACCATAAACTAATTGATCATCTGCTTGTGCCGTGCCTAACTTATGGTAGTAAACTTTATGTTGATCTGTTTTTGCAGACAGCTCACTACCCTTAGGCTTATCGTAGCTCGAATAATAAAACCCTTCGTTGCCAAGCCAAGAGATACCGCTGAATTTTACATCGACTAATGCTTCTTCAATCGGCTGTTTAGTCGCTGTATCAATAATGATGATTTTACGCCAGTCACTGCCGCCTTCAGAGATTTGATAAGCCGCTAGCGTGCCGTCTTCTGTGAATGTTAAGCCCGACATTGAGGTTGTGCCGTCACTACTGAAGGTATTAGGATCTAAGAACACCTCAGCTTCTGAGTCGCCTTTTTTACGATAAACTACATACTGATTTTGCAGACCATCGTTTTTATAAAAGTAGGTGTACTCACCCTCTTTAAATGGCGCTGTGACTTTTTCGTAGTTCATCAGCTTTTCAAGGGTAGTTTTTAGCTCATCGCGATACGGAATATTTTTTAGATAAGAAAAGGTAACGTCATTTTCGGCTTTAACCCATTGTGCGGTTTCGTCGCTCATATCGTCTTCTAACCAACGGTATGGATCGGCTACTTTCTCACCGAAGTACTCGTCAACAACATTGCCTTTTTTAGTTTCTGGATAATTCACAGCAGCTTTAACCTCTGCAGTTTTCACTGTTTGTTCTGTTTTTGTTGGGGTGGATTCACCGCAGCCCGCCAATGCAACAACAATTGCACATGCTAGTGTTTTCTTGATCATAATAAATTTACTTTTAGTTATTGTTAATAAAATGAAAGTAAAATTAAAGCATTAGAATGTCTAGTAATTTGCGGTTAAACACAGGAAGTGCTGTAAACCAATGTAAAAACAAAAAAGCCACGTAGTAACGTGGCTCTTCAAAGTATGTATTTGCTCAGCGATTATACTTTTGTTAACCAGCCATGAGTATCTGCTGATTTACCCCATTGAATATCATTCAATGCTTGGCGTAATTTAGCAACTTTCTCACCTGGTTCACCCGACCCCACTTTAAACTCTTGGTCGTTATGAATAAGTGTGCCAACCGAGGTAAGTACCGCAGCGGTACCTGATAACGCAGCTTCAGTACCTGGTTTAGCGGCTCTTTCTAGTAACTCAGACACTGTAAAGTTACGCTCAGATACTGTCATACCTAAATCTTTAGCAATCGTTAAAATACTATTACGCGTCACACCGTGTAAGAATGTGCTATCAAGTGCTTTTGTGATGATCTCATCACCATCAATTAGGATGAAGTTTGCAGCACCAGTTTCTTGTACATCACCACCAGGGCAGAATAAAATTTGGTCTGCTTGATGCTCTGAGCGAGCTTCTAAGATTGGACCTAATGCACTTGCGTAGTTACCACCACTTTTAACCATACCCATGTGTGGTGCGCAGCGCATGCCGTCTTCTTCAAGTAATACACGTAATGCTGTAGCACCGCCTGAGAAATAATCACCTACTGGCGAAAGTAATACATAAAGCAAGGAACTCATTGACGGTGCAGCCGCTTTACCGATTGCCGCTTCTGTACCAATGTGAGTTGGGCGAATATACATTGAACCCGGCGGTGCTGGTGTTTCGTCTGCATACTCTTTAACAATGTCTTTGATCATTTGCTCAAGCATGCTTTCGTCAAAGTCAGGTAAGTTAAGTAACTTAGAGCTTTGTTTCATACGCGCAATGTTAGCATCCATACGAAAGATATAGACCGAGCCATCTTCGTGACGAAAAGCTTTTAATCCTTCAAAACAGGTGCTTGAGTAATGTAATACGTGAGCACCCGCATGTAATTCGATTTTATCAGATGGGACCAGCGCGCTTTCACTCCATGAGTTATCAGCAAAACGTGCTTGGATCATTTGTGGCATAAATACAGTACCAAATGCGGCCATTGTTGTTCTCTCTTGTTTGGACTACTTTTACCCCATTGTATGCTAATCCATCCCCGTTTAACCATAGCAAACTAGTGCCTTTTATCGATTAAAGTGATAATAATCCGACCGTTCGGTACAAAAAACGCGCAACTCAAGCTGCGCATTGTTTACTGAGAATTATTCACTGGCAAATGACAATGGATTATCGGTAATTCATTTTTGCTGTAAGGCGATTAAAAAAGCCCGGGAAAAAACGCTTGATAGTCGGTGCTAAACCACTTATTCCTTCACCAATAACAACTTCATCTTTCTCAGCTTCTATGGCTTTAATCATTTTTGCAGCCGCTTTTGCCACATCCATGCCGTTTTCGATTGATTCCTCTGGCTTATTTTGCGGTTTACCTTGGCCATCTAACGAATTATGCGCAATGGCTGTTTTAATTGAACCTGGGCAAATAGTCAGGCAATTCACATTTTTGTCGGCTAGTTCTGCTCTTAAGCAATCCATAAATCCCACAACTGCATACTTAGAGCCCGAATAACCAGTTCTGAATTTTGAACCGACTTTACCCGCTACACTGCTAATTGATACCACCATGCCCATACCTTGCTTCACCATCTGTGGTACGACCGCCTTAGTTAAAGCAATTAAACCAAAATAGTTTACTTCCATCAGTTGGCGATAGACCGTAAATTCGTTTTCTAAAAATAGACTACGCTGCGACACCCCACCGTTATTGATAAGCACATCAATGCGGCCAATTCGCTCGATCACTGCTGGCATATCTTCAAGTAAGGCTTCGGGCTTTGCCAAATCAAGAGCGACCACATGATGATTACCGCCGAGTCTTGTATTAAGAGCGTTGAGTTTTTCCTCATTACGGGCAGACAGTACTAGCGTTGCCCCTTTTGCCGCCAATTGCTCACAAAGTGCCTCACCAATTCCAGAAGATGCCCCAGTAACCCAAACTGTTTTACCATTTAATTGCATGTGTGTTCCTTTTTATTGTTGTTATGCTTTGTTAGGCCCTGCATGTTGTTCGATATGATCAGCAATATCTTTATAAAAACCAAGCATAATCAAAAACTCTGCTAATACAAATAACGGCCCTATGACCAAACCAATTAAATCATCAACAAAGGCTGGCTTTTTACCTTCAAAATAGTGACCAATAAACTGAAACACCCAACCAACAACGAAACTGCCAATGCTCACAGTTAGCCATAACTCTGTTGAAAGCGACACCACAGGCTCAGCAGCAATGCTTAACAAACTTATGCATACAGCCATAATTAACCCCATAGATAAGCTAAGCATTAAGTAATAAAGACAGGTGAGCGCAATTACCACGGTTGCCAAGGAGATAACAGCAGGCTCTGAGATAAGCGTGACGCGTTGCAATAAACAAATAATTGCAAACACAATTAGTGGGATGCCGATAAAGTGAGTGACAATATTGCGTTTAGAACGGTGATAGAGGGCGTAATTTGTCAGTTGTTGTTTTAACGTTTTCATTTTTTTTTCCTGCCAAAACTGTGTTCAAAATTCAGATTAGCAGAAAATTCACCAACAAGAATGTCAACTAGCCGACATTTAAAGTTGCTAGCTTAAACTCACACATTAAACCAGCGCATCAATAACTTTGCCTTTTTCAGCTTCTGGTCGCATACCCATGCGTTCGCGACCTTTTTGATACTCTTCATCGAGCATCGCTTGCAGCTCATTCATTTTTTCTTGCAGTGCTTTAGTATCGGCACCTTGTTGTTGCATTTGTTCAGCAAGCTTCTCTATTTGCGCTTTTATTTCATCAATTTTCTCTTTATCAACCCCGAGCCGCTGATAAACCAAAGCTTCTTGAGCTTGTGCTAAAAAAGAGCTGGACTCAGGCTGCTTTTGTAAAAGTTGTTGTGCTGAAGATGCTGGCGTATGCATGGCTTTCACACCCTCAGTGCGAGCCGTTTGCGACAGCTTAGCAGCAGCCGAAGCGTGATAAGGGTTATATTGATTATGAAATGTAATTGCCACAAGTTGTCTTCCATTTAAGCTTGATTTTAACTTTGTAGCAATTTTAGTTCCAAGCTAGCATTGAGATTGCAATTTATCGATATCAACAATTTCAATCGATTGATATTTAAGGTTAATAATTGAGTCAGCTTGCAGGGATTGTAATATTTGGTTAATGGTTTGCCGTGTTAAATAGGTCATATCGGCAAGTTGTTGCTGGGTAAGCGGCAAACAGCTTTGGTGTGACGATTGAAAAAGCATGCATAACCGCTTACTCACCTTTTGCTTTGCTGTAAGGAGTGCGTGATCTTCTAATGAGTCAAACAGGTTTCGCACTTTATTGGTAAGCAGCAGCCCAAAGTCATGCCAATAAGCGGGATGCTCTTGTAATAACTGAGTTAATGCCCGCTCAGGTACGTGTAAAAGTCGTACCGCAGTTTGAGCATACACATCGTGGGTGCGTTGACCACCATCAAACAGAGCCACTTCACCAAACCACATTGCACTGGTTACAAAACTGAGCACCGCTTCTTTGCCTTGGCTATTAACCCCAGAAACTCTAAGCACGCCATTAATAACACAATACAGACCGGTATTTTCATCACCACGCAAAAACAATGCATCACCCGCATTTAAGGTGATTAATTTAGCATTTTTTACTAGCTTGTCCCTAAATATTTGTGTGCGATTTTTAAACCATTTGTCTTGGTTAATTACCGAAAGGTCTTGTTCATTCAAGTGTTTATCCTTTACATTGGATTAGTGTGCATATATCCAAGCCATCTCAAAATGCAGAATTCAGCGTTTCACAGGTTGTTTGGATATCCAAATAATAAAAGGATACGGGATGTTAAACAAACTACTTTCGACCAGCCTACTTCTCAGTGCTATTTCTACCCCTGCATTTGCTAGTGATATTAATTCTGAACTTAAATCTGCAAATAAAAGCGTCAGCGAAAAAGTCATTAAATGGCGCCGTCATTTGCATCAAAACCCAGAGCTTAGTAACCGTGAGTTTGAAACAGCTAAATACGTTGCTAAGCATTTACGTTCTCTAGGCCTTGAGGTTCAAACAGGTGTGGCACATACCGGTGTGGTTGCCAAACTTAAAGGGGGCAAAAAAGGTCCGCTTATTGCGCTGCGTGCAGATATGGATGCACTCCCTGTTAAAGAGCAAGTAGACTTACCTTTCGCGTCAACTCAAACAACAGAGTACAAAGGTAATACCGTTGGCGTAATGCATGCCTGTGGTCATGATAACCATGTGGCTATTTTAATGGCAGCCGCTGAGTCTTTAGTAAAAATTAAAGAAGAGCTCGCGGGTGATATTCTGTTTGTCTTCCAACCTGCTGAAGAAGGTGCACCAGATGGCGAAGAAGGTGGTGCTGAGCTTATGCTTAAAGAAGGCTTATTTAAAGAAAAGCCAGAAGCCGTATTTGGTTTACACGTAACCAGCTCTCTTAATACCGGACAAATTGGTTTTCGTGAAGGGCCGCTAATGGCCAGCGCCGACAAATTTACAATCACAGTAAAAGGTCGCCAAACTCACGGCTCACGCCCTTGGAATGGGGTTGACCCAATTGTGGCGTCATCACAAATTATTATGGCAACACAAACTATTTCCTCACGCCAAGTTGATGTAACCAAAGCGCCTTCGGTGGTTTCATTTGGTGCCATTAATGGCGGTGTGCGTAACAACATCATCCCTGATCAAGTTGAAATGGTTGGCACAATCCGTACCTTTGACCAAGAAATGCGTGCTGACATTAAAAAACGTTTAGCTAAAACCGCTGAGATGGTAGCTGAATCAAGTGGCGCAGAAGCCCATGTTCACATTGACCATGGTTACCCAGTAACAGTGAACGATGTTAAATTAACCAAGAAAATGACACCAACACTTGCTGGTGTAGTTGGTAAAGAAAACCTGATCACAACACCACTTATCACAGGTGCTGAAGACTTTAGTTACTACGCCTTAGAAACACCAGGCATGTTCTTTTTCTTAGGTGTCACACCAAAAGGTCAAGATGCAGTTACAGCACCAAGTAACCATTCACCACACTTTTTTGCAGACGAAAAAGCTTTACAGCTTGGCGTAAATGCAATGACGCAATTAGTGGTTGATTACCTAAAATAATAATTATTTTCTTACCGGCGGGTGACATCACTACCCGCCCTATTTTCTTAGCTGTTCAGCATCAATAAAGTTCATTTTGCTAGGGTTTAGTTACTATAAACAGGTAAGGAAACCCCATGACATCAGAATACTTTCATTTTTTAAGCATTATCGGTGTAGCGTTTTTTGCTATTTCCGGCACCTTGCTGGGCCATGAAAAAAGTGTTGGTGGTTTTGGTGTGGTGGTTGTTGCCACAGTCACAGCTCTAGGTGGTGGCACACTTCGAGACATATTGCTTAACAAACCAGTATTTTGGATAGCTCAGCCCGATTATTTGTACGCAACTTACATAGCCATATTCGCGTCTATTCTATCAATTCGTCACTTACCCGATTTAAGTAACACCACCATGCTATTAATGGATGCCGTAGGGATGGCAATTTTCAACATTATTGGTATCGAAAAGGCGCTGATCGGCGGCGCAGATATGATTGTTGCCATCACCATGGGTATGACCACAGGTATTTTTGGTGGCCTGATGCGTGATGTGATCTGCCGAGAAGTGCCTTTAGTAATGGGTGAAGAACTCTATTCAACCGCTTGCTTATCTGGCGGGTTAACTTACGCGGCTTTATTCACCCTGGAGGTGAGTTATATTTGGTGCATTCTTGGCGCATTCGCTGTGACGGTCTGTTTAAGATTAGGCGCCATACACTTTGGTTGGCAACCTAACCTGTTTCGTAAAAGCAGCTTTAAACGCTCTTAGCAAGTCATATAAATACAGCCATCGAGTGGCATGTCCGATGGATACTGGGTTTGTATAAACCCCATTTTTTCATAAGCTGTTTTAGCAAGGGTATTGTGACTATACACAAACAACGACAAACTATCGCAGTTCAGTTGCTGTTTACCCTGCTCTCCTAGTAAATTTATCAACACTTTTGCAAGACCTTTACCACGTTCACTTGGCGCGATAACTAGCCGCCCTAAATGGCAACGACCTTCACGTAAATAGTATTGACCAAACCCTAACATCTGGCCCTCGTCATTAATCAACGCGAAGGAATTCAGCGCATCTAGGTTTAAATCATTTTTAAAGCTTTGCGTATCAAATGGGTAATTAAAAAATGGCCCAGACCAAATACGCAGTTCAGCCTCTGAGTTAAACCAACCCATTAACTCGTTGAGTTGGTCACTCGTTACTTTAACTAGCTTCATGTTTTAACCTATCGTATAAACCCGATGCACGAGTAATAGACTTATTCATTGCCATGAGCAATACATTTTTATCGGCCACCAGCTCAAATGTGGTTTTCGCGCGGGTGATACCCGTGTAAACCAACTGCCTGTTAATGCCCTGATTAGCCTGTTTTATTGGTGGTAAAATCATTGCTGTGTAAGCAAATTCAGAACCTTGCGACTTATGAATTGTCATGGCATACACTTTATCGTGAGCAGGTAAACGTGCGGGCGAAAAGGCGCGAATATTTTCTTGTTCATCAACAAACATGGCTTTTAACTGACCTTGCTCATCGTGCATTAAAATACCTATGTCGCCATTAAACAGTTTTAACTGATAGTCGTTTTGGCTGATCATAATTGGCATACCCACGTAATGCCTTTGATATGGCGAAATTAAGCCTTGTTGAGCCAGTGCTTTTTCAATACGCTGATTCAGGCTATTTACACCGTAATCACCCTCTCTGACGGCAGCCAGTAACTGATAATGCGCAAATGCTTTATGCACACTGGCAACACTTGCCCCTTGCTGGATAAGCTGCAAATAATCGTGGTATTGCAACGCCGCTTGTTGCACAAATTGCTCAATCGGTTTACTGATCACGCTGTAATTAAGTTTAAGGTCTTTAAAGCCACCTTGATTAATCGTTTGCTCAACATAGCCCAGTAAGCCACTGTTATTGGTATTTACAGCTTGTGCTAATTGACCAATGCCGCTGCTACCATCAAAACGATAACTTTGCTGTAAAAACGCAATACAATCGTTAAGTACAAAATGACTGCTCGCCGCGGGTATTTCGCTCTGATTATTAAAACAAACGCGATTAAGCTGCGCTGCTCTTTCACTACTGTAATCAGGCATTTTGCCAAGCTCTAACCCTTGGCATAGGTCGCTAAGAATACTGCCCGTATCAACCGAGGCTAATTGGTCTTTATCACCCAGTAAAATAAGCCTTGCATGGCTCGGTAATGCCTCGATTAGTTTTGCCATTAGTGACAAATCAACCATCGATGCTTCATCAATGATCAGTACATCTAAATGCAGTGGGTTACGCTTGTTATGGCGAAACTTATTGGTATGCGGAATAACACCCAGTAAACGGTGAATCGTTTGCGCACTGTCAGGAATAAGTGGCGCGATATTATTAGGGATCATACTGAGCTTTTGCTTTGCCCCTAAAATCGACTCGGTTAAACGCGCTGCTGCTTTGCCTGTCGGTGCAACCAGCTTAATTGTTAGCGGCGCACTGGCATACAAAGATTGTAATATGGCTAGTAGCTTAGTTACCGTGGTGGTTTTACCGGTACCTGGGCCCCCAGTGATCACACTAAAGCCTTTTGTTGCAGCAATCGCACAGGCTACTTTTTGCCAGTTTAATGTTTTAATAGGATCGCTTAGGTTGGTTGTATGTTCACTATTAGGAAAATACACCTCAAGTAATGACGTTAATTCAGCTTCATCAAGTGTGAGTTCTTTCGTTGCTAAATGATGTAAACGCGAAGCCAGTGTGGTTTCGTACTCTGCCAAGCGGGCAAAATAAAGTTTATTCGCAAACAATAGCAGTGGTTTGTCGTCCCCGACACACTCAGCATTCATTAGTTTATTAACAGCCTCATTAAGGCCAAATTCTGTCGCAAACGGGGTTAAAACCTCAGGGGCTGCAATGCTGGCATCAGCAAAGCTTTGCTCTCTAATTTCAAACGGATTTTGCCAGTTTATATTCGCAAGCTCTAAACAACTGTGCTGACTTTGCTGCGCGGCCGCAAGTAATAAAATCAGGTAAAACACTTCGTTGTGCGCTGCTTCGTTATTCTCTACCAGTGTTTCTGTGCCAGTCAATAGCTCTGCGAGTTTAACATCAACTAAGCGAATACGTTTTGCCTCAAGTAAATAACTCAGTAAAGGCTGCGTTTTAACCTCTGTGACAGGTAACACTGAGTCGCTTTGGGCATGTTGTGCTGGCTGCTGTGGTTGCTTATTCATTGGCTCGTTTGGCTCATGGTCATCAAAGCCGAATGTCATTTGACTCATAGCATGGCTCCTTGTGCGAATAAGCTATCAAGCTCAGTTAATTGCTGTTTTGTAAGCTGATTAAAGTACACCCCTTGCCCTTCGCTCATACCACGTAAGAAGGTGTAGTAAACACCCCCTAAATGCGTATCGCTATCGTAATCTTGAATACGTTGTTTTAATAAACGGTGCAATGCCACGGTATATATCAAGTACTGCAAATGATACTGGTGACTGGTCATGGCTTGTTCTAGTTGCTCATGTTGGTAATCAGCCGCACTGTTACCTAAAAAGTTCGATTTATAATCAAGAATATAATACTTACCCTGCCAGCAAAATATTAAATCTATAAAGCCTTTTAGTAAGCCTTGCACCTCACTAAAATCAAGCTGCCCGGGTAAATTAAAGTGCTTTACCAACACTTGGTTAAGCTTATCGCTTGAGAGTGACAACAGCGGTAAGTTAAATTCCATTTCGACCAAACAGGTATCAGGTTCAAGTACTGATAAACTAAGCCCTTTATCGTTTAATGGGCAATTCAGTGCGGCAAGGATCCACTGCTCGGTCATTTCCTGCCAGCTATCGTCAATATGGTATTTTTCGAATAACGTTTTGATCACTTTATCAAGGGCGTGGTCGTCTTGCTCGCTGACTGGGCGCTTTAACGCATAAGGGTCGGTAAAGTCTAATTGCTCAAAGATTTCATGCAAACAACTACCCGGCTTTGCCCCTTTAGGGAAGCTGTAAGGAGTTAAAGCATTGGCATTTTGGGCTAAAAACTCATCTTTTTCGTGATCTTCATCACTGCGACCAAGCTCAATATGATCAGTATGCTTTTTCAGCGTTAAGCTACTAAAGCTGGTTGAGCGCCAATCACGCTGAATGTCTGCTTTAACAATATTAACTTGATAGGCTTGCTCACTGTCTGTACCAGCAAATGTTAACTTTTCAAGCTCATCTGCTTGGCTAAACGCCTCATAATGCATGTGCGCAGAGCCATCACAAAATTGTTGTAACAATGCGCGCCATTCATCGCCCGATTTAATCTCTAACCCTGCAAATAATACGTGGCCAATGCTGGTACTTTGAATTCCAGGGCGAGCACTGCGACCTTGGGCAATGTTATACATACCCACAGAACAAAAATGCACGGCACGAGTCAGCGCCACATAAAGTAAACGTAAATCTTCAGCTAAGCGCTCTTGCTCTGCTTTTTGCATTGCGTCGTCACTTTTAGCAAGATCATAAATCAACTTACCGTCTTTATGATAAAGGGCTTCTTTGCTTTCGCGATAGCCACAGGCAAACGGCATGAATACAATCGGGTACTCTAAGCCTTTTGAAGCGTGCATGGTGACAATTTTCACCAAATTAGCATCGCTTTCTAGCCGTACTTGCACCGCTTCACCATCTTGTTGACTAACTTTTTGCGCAAACCAACGCAGCAATCGATGGGTTCCCTCAAGCTCAATTTGCTTTTGCTGTAATATTTCCCCTAAATGGCGGAAATCGGTGAGCCAGCGTTCAACGTTGTAACCTAAACCTTGCCAACGCGCTGCAAGCTGATTATGGCTTAATAAACGCTCGAGCATCGCCATAGCGCCTTGTTTATGCCAAATGTGAGCAAGCTGAGCAAAAAAGTTTAAATGCTCTTGCCATGCACTTTCATTTTCGTGAAGTTCATAAATGTGGTTGTAACTTAAGCAAAACAATGGCCCTGCTAGTACACCACGCAGTAATGATTCATCATACTGTCCATGCAAGGCCGTTAAAAAGTTCAGTAAATGATGACTAAGCTCTTGGTTAAAAACACTATCTCGCGACAAATATACGCTGGCAATAGCGGCTTCTGCCAGTGCTGTTTTCATCAGCTGTGCTTCGTTTCGGTCACGCACTAACACACAGATATCGGCGGCAGTGAGAGGCTTTCCTGCAATAGTTGCAGCGCCTGCATCAGCTTGCTTGAGTAGCTCAGTAATTTTTTTCGTATACTGCAAAGCCAATGCCTGTTGAGCCACCCCTTTGCTGGTTGGCTTGTTGTTCGCTTCGGCGTATTCATCAACAAAAACCGAAAATTCAAACGCACTTGGCATTTCACCGTTTATTAAAAACGCTTTGTCTTGCTGTTTTCCCTTCGCATTAACCTTTTGAAATGGGATTGCGTCGTTGTAAATAAAGCTATTTTCATTTTTAGCAAATAAACGGTTTACGCTATCAACAACCCCTTCACTTGAGCGGTAGTTGGTATCTAGGGTGTATTGCTTATCATCTGAAACAGCTTGTTTTGCGCCAATATAAGTAAAAATATCTGCACCACGGAAACCATAAATAGCCTGTTTTGGATCACCTATCATGGCAAGCGTGGTGTTTTTAATGCCATAAATGCGGCTAAAAATACCATATTGAACTGGGTCAGTATCTTGGAATTCGTCAATCATGGCAACCGGAAACAAAGTCGCAATTTTTTCACTTAACGCTTGGCCTTGCTCACTTAAAAGTGCCTGATGCAAGTTACTCAGTAAATCATCTGGAGTAATAACGCCTTGCTCTTGCTTGCGTTTAACTAATGCATTTGCGACCCATTTAGCTGCGTATTGCACTATCGCAATATTCAAGCCGTTATTGATAAGGCTACTGAGTTTAGCCATTTCATCAAACTGAGCCAGCATTTCATGACTCAGCAAGCTGCCGTTTTTCTTGTAATTTGCAGGGTCGCTTAAATTCTCTGTGCTCCACACTTCGAACGAGTATTTACTGGTACCAAATACAAAAAATAGCTCATCATTGTTTATATACTCTTCAAGCGCAGCAAGGCTGTTTTTTCGACCTGGAGTTTTTGAGCCACTTAAATCAGACGCTTTTACGGCATTAATAAATTCACTCTCACGGCACGCCTTTTTAAATGCTGGTACTTTTGTCACAAAGTTGTCGCGCGCTTGCCATATTTCATCAAGGTCATACTCAGGGGTAATTGTTGCCCCTTGTTTATTGAGTAAACTCACCACCTGTGAGTACAGTGACGCTGGCACAGGGAAAATATCGGTAATTGCTTGCGTGCGCTCTTTTGATTGTGGGTAAACAAAGGCACGCCAAAAGTCATTAAGGGTTTCTTGAATAAGCTCACGCTCATCTAAAATAAACTCTAAGTTAAACGCCACGCCGGATTCAAAGGCATGTTGTTTCAGCATTCGCTGACAAAAACCATGAATGGTGAATATAGCGGCTTCATCCATCGACTTTGCCGCAGCGTCTAGCAAATCAAATGCGGCGTGTTTGTCAGTTACCTCGTTAATTATTTGCTCAATCAGCTCATCATCAGGCTTTTTACCAAGCAGAGCATCTCTGGCATTGATTATACGCGCCCTTACACGGTCTTTAATTTCTTGAGTTGCAGCCTCAGTAAAGGTCACCACCAGTATTTGCTCAACACTCAGCGGCGTATTTAATTGTTCATCTTCACCAGTCGCTTTTTGTAAGCCCAACAAATACCGTAAATACAAACCTGTAATGGTGTAGGTTTTACCTGTACCGGCACTGGCTTCAATAAGGCTTTGCCCACACAGTGCCATACTCATTGGGTTAAGCGTTTGCATGATCTGCCTCCTGTGCTAATTCAACAATTGGCGATAACAGCAGCTCGCTCCATTTTATAAACTCTTCTTCACAGTCTTTAAGGCTTTTAATGGTTAAGCGAATGTATGGGTTTTCACCTTCACCTATGCCTATGTATTGCGGCGCGAATTTATTGTTTGCTTTAACCATGTCTTTATCTGTTTTTATGTACTCGTAACCACTGACCGGAAAAAACGCCACTGGGCGAGTTAAAAGCGTTTTATAAAGCGAGAACCAATCGTTTAAATACTTGCGGGCATCGTCTTCTGACAAGGGTGAAAAACTAATTTGCTTGTCTAAACCAAGAATAAGGGTTTCGACTGGCTGACCCATTATTTGCGCCGCTAAATGATGCACAAAGCCACGAATTACATCTTTTGCTTTAATACTGGCGGTGCGATAAAACACCTGTTTTTGACCATAAATATGATTTAACCAACCCTCTAGTGTGGTATTGGCTATTTTAATATTTACTTCAACGGGTAATGCTTCATCACCTTGAATATGCGCTTTAACTTGCCCTGCAAGCGCATCAACCCGGTGCTGCATACTTTCAAACACAAGATCGCCAACATGGGCTTGGGGTAATTCACCGCGCTGCATTATTTGCGCTTTATTAAGCGGTAGCTCTTGAATGCTGGCTTCGAGAATTTCGTCTAGGTAAAAGTAGCGACGTAATGCGTCTAAACTAAATGGCTCTTCATCTTTAGCAATATCGTTAAATTGCGGTAAGCGTAAACCCAAACTTTGTTGATAAAAGCTCTCGTGCGGCTGGCAAATACTGCGAATAAACTGAGTTAACTCAACACTGCTTTCTGGCTGTACACTAAGCGCTTTCTGTGGCTCAGGGTTAACAGCTTGAGTTGGCATCCACACAGGGTTATAGCTGTGTAATTGTGTGGCTAACTGTTTGTTTGCTTTTTGCTCGTCATCTGATTTCTCTGTTAGATAATAAGCTGGGTTAAATGGCTGTAAGTGCTGATAATTAATCAATGCCTCTGGTAGTTTTAAGTGAGTGTCTTGAACAGCAAATTCAAAACTACGGGCTATGTATTCCAAAAGCTCGCTCACTAAAGTTGAGGGCATTCTTGGTTGGTTATCAAAACAAGAACGACCAATATAACTGATGTATAGATTCTCACGGGCACTTAAAATCGCTTCTAAAAACAGGTAACGGTCATCAAGTTTGCGAGAGCGGTCGCCTTTTTGGCGTTTTGAGAAAGGCACTAAGTCAAAACCGATTGGCTGAACGGTACGCGGGTAATCTGCATCATTTAAACCTAGCATGCACACCACTTTAAATGGCACTGCACGCATTGGCATCAGCGTACAAAAGTTAACTTGCCCCACTAAAAAGCGCTGTCCTACGCCTTTTTCTTGAATACCTTGTTTTACAAGGTAACTAACAATGCGCTGCGAAACAGCTTGTTGGTAATCACCATTGTCATAATGCTTAATCAGTGTATCGAGCACTTTTTGCAGCACTAATAAATCCCAGCTTTGTTCGCCTTCATCGCTATATATATCGTTTAATAACTCTTTTAGAATATCTGCCTTTTCGTTAAGCGGTGCATCAGCTTGCAACTTAGTTTTATAACGGGCCAGTACATCAATAAATTCAATAAGTTTATTTAAGGTATTCAGTGCCATACCTTCAACTTCATCGGCACTGTAAATCCCCGAAAACGGCAATTGCTCATCACGTTGTGCAACACCTAATAACAAGCGGTTTAGGCCATGTTGCCAAGTATTTAAATCTATTGCGGGTAAGCCAAAACTGTCTTTGTGAGCGGCATCTAAGCCCCATTTAACGCCAACGCGTTCAAGCCAAAAACCAATTTGCTCATATTCATGGGCTTCGAGGTTAAACTTTTCGGCAATTTGTGTAACTTGCAGTAAATCAAGAATGTCAGATACACCAAAGCGTGAGTAAGGTAAATCGGCTAAACTAGCAAACGAGCTAAGTACTGGTTTTTCTTGCTCTATCGCTAAATCGGCTAACGCATAAGGAATAAAACGTCGCCCTTCGGCACCACCAAACACCGCCTCAATATACGGGCTGTATGTGCCAACATCTGGCATCATTACAATAATATCTTTTGGTGTTAGCGCTTTATTTTCATTGAATAAATTGAGTAAGTAATCATGTAGTCGTTCTACTTCACGAAGTGGCGTGTGACAATCGCTCAGCACAATACTGGTGTCATAAGTCTGAATCGGCAATTTGCCTTCGTCATTAATAAACCATTCTTTATCAGGCGTTAGTGATTCTCCCTTAAAAGCTAATTGGTAAATTTCAGACTGAATTTGCGATAGCAAGCTTTGATCAAACTCGTTATCAAATCCGTCAAGCCACTGCGCGTCTAGTTGTAGTAACTGCTCAAAATAGTCTCGGCCTAATTTACCCCACGACGAGAGTAACGGGTTACCAATAAAAAAGTACTCGTGATCAGGGTTTTTAGCGCTGTCTTCAAGCGCTTGCAACTGCGGGCGTTTAGCATATTTAGCAGCAATCTTGGCTGCTGTTTTTTCATCGAGTGTGTCGCCCCAATAATGCTCACTAGGGTTAAAGAAAAACAAAAACACCTGCGTTTTTTTCGCAATGGCCTGAAATACTTCAAGCTGGCTACTCGCAATTGCAGAAATACCAAATAAACTAATGCGCTCAGGTAATAGGCTTGCGTCCATTTCTTCAAGGGCTGCAAGGAGTTTGTCTTGCATATTGGCGCGGTGATATTGGCTTTGCCCTAGTTCTTTACTGTGCGCCACCAGCTTACGCCAGAGATCTGGCTGCCATGGTGCAATGCCCACATCAACATCATCAAGTTCATCGATACCCTGCTCCCAAGTGGCAATCCAATTAGGGCGATACATTAAATATTGGTCATAAACGTCGGCAATTTTCTCGCACAAAGCAAAGGTTTTTTGCCCTTCACTGTCACCATCTAAATAGGTTTTAAGTGGTAAGTACAGCGGCTCATCAATGCAGTTTGGTAAAATAGCAAACAGCTTCCAAGCAAGGTTCGCTTTGTTATACGGTGATTCACTGGGTACATCAGGCAATAATTGTTGGTAAAGCTGCCATATAAAACTCGAAGGCAGCGGAAAATCAACCTGAGCGGCAATCCCTAAGTGTTCGCTTAAACCTATTTTTAGCCACTGCGACATACCCGGTGACTGCACAAGCACAATTTCTTTTTTAAAAGGGCTCGTTAACGGATTAACTTTAAGAAGTGCGTGAAACCGCGCTTGCAGTGCTTCCATGCGATTTGATTGAATTATATTCAGCACTTTACACTGTCCTTGCTTGAAACTAACTAATTGACACAGTGTAAGATATTTTAATTAGATGGGATAGAGAGAAATACCCGCAAACAAGGCTTATTCCATGTTTGCAGGCATGTGCTGCGGGCATGTGTTTAGGATATGCGCAGCAGGCAATATTTACTGGTATGGACTTATCGTTGATAACGCGAACTCAGTGTGCATTATCTCATCACCCTTAATACCTTTAAGCGCAATACGAATGGTAGGGTCTGCTTTTTCCCAATCGATTGTTAAATCGCCGTAGTTTACCTCATGAGTGTAATCACCCACACGGTGTTTATTAGGGCTAACATCTTTCCACTTTTCTGTAAGCCCAGAACTAGTCATCTCATATAACGGGTAATCTAGGTTTTGTTGATATTTAGACAGCTCCCCCCAATGGGTATCGCCACTGACAATAATTACACCATTTACTTTATGTTTTTTAATAAGCGCAAATAAACGCTCACGATCAGCTGGATAATTTGCCCATGACTCCCAACCTGTAAAATCAGCTAATAGCTGCAAGCTTGAGGCAATGATTTTTATCTTCTCATCTGACTTAAGCTCTTGTTCGAGCCATTGCCATTGGCTTTCGCCAAGCATAGAGGCGTTTTTATCAGTTGTTGGGCTATAAGGCCCTTGTTTTGCAGGTTTTCGTTCAAGCTGATAGGTCATCGCCGATACGTGATTTAACGGTGCGCGATTAAAACGCAGATCAGGCATGATCACCTTTACTGTTTGCTCACCTTCACCGTACGTGTACGAAGTGTAAATACCATCTTCACGGGTCCTGCGAGCAGAATCCGCAGGCTCTTGCCAAAAGTCTAGCATGATTTTTCGTGATTGCTGTTTTTTGGGGTATTCGCTGCCAGCGTCATTTTCGCCATAATCATGGTCATCCCACATGGCAATGATTGGCGTATTCGCACGTAATGTTTTAAAGCCCGGCTTTTGCCCTAAACGTTGATATTTATCAGCAAGTACCGACATATCTTCGGTATCACCATAAATGTTATCGCCAAGGAACATAAATAAATCGGCTTGCTCTTTGTTGATAGCATCAAAAATCGGAATAGCCTTGTCTTGATGACCACATGAGCCAAACAAAATTTTAATTGGCGCGGCAATCGCACTCACACTACTAACGAGCATTAACCCAGATAAGGCGCTTTTAAACAAACTAAAAGTTAAACTCATTTTAAAATCTCCTTAATTGGCGCGGCCATTTTCGGGTTAACTTGCTGACTGTTGACGCCTAAAATATTCAGCACAGTTGCCGCTACTTGCGCTTGTTTGAGCTCATTGCTTGGCTTAATTAAGCCTGTTGCTTTTATATCTGGGCCAATAGCTGCTAACCAAATATGCTCAGAGCCAACAATGCCGTTTGGAAAACGCTGCTTTCCTTGCTCTGAACGTGCCAAAGCACGCTTCGAACTATGATGCTGCCAATCATCAGCATGACTGCCACGGCCATGATCGGTCGTGATGATCAATGTGGTATTGTCTTTATAGCCCGGTGTTTGTTGAATTGTTTGCCAAAGGTCACGGATAAACGCATCACTTTGTTTAGCCGATTTTAAATAGGCATCGTATTTACCGTTATGAGCAAAGTCATCGGTTTCACCCAAGCTAATAACCAGCAAACGCGGCTGTTTATTTAATAAATATTGTTTGGCAAATCGGTAGGTAAAGCTGTCGAGACGCACATTATGCCAAGGGCTTGGGATCTCGCTTTGCATTTGGTTTAGCAGAGTCACTTCCCCTGACTTCACCGCATCAAAAGTTTCAAAGCCAGCATTAACAAACACTCCACTGCGCTCACGATTTACAATATAGGGGAACACATCCCAGCTACCAAAAAGCGCGGTTTTACCTTTAAACTCTGGCTGAGAATTTAAACTCTCTAAAATGGTTTTATTCGGGTTAGGCACTTTATCGTTGCTATCGATATTTTCGTCTACTATGCCGGTTAAAATTTCACTGTAACCTGGGTATGAGAAATACCACGGGTTGCTTACCGACATGAATGAGCCTTGAGTTCTATCGCCAATCAAAACGCCCTGCTTTGCCAATGTTTCACTAAAAAATGGCATTAACGCTTGAGTTCGCTGTGCTTGATCATCTCGCCAAAAAAGCGCCTTTAGTTCATCTGTATTTGCAACAAAATCAGTGTTATCAATAAGGTTCTCATCAGCCCCTGAGAAAACTTCTTGCCAGCGAAGCCCATCAAGAGTAACAAGCACAACATTGTCGGCAGCTTTACAGCTTATGCTTAAAAGTGATGCTGCCACCACCGCCGTGGCTAAAATTATTTTTTTCATATCTCACCTGCAAAAAAGCCCATCAACGATGGGCTATTTAAAACGTTAGCTTATTACTTAAAACTGCGCTGTAAGTGTTAAAGCTGCGGTACGTGGTGCACCAATAAAGTAGGTAGAGCCATTACCTGTGCCACCTGCGAGATATGATTTATCAAACAGGTTATTCACCACAAATGCAAGGTCGATTGATTTAAACACGCCTGAATCAAGACTGGTGTTATAACCAATGTTTAAATCAACCAAAGTGTAACCATCAACCTCGTTACGCGAACGGGTTTGCTCATCAGTCCATGCACCTAAACGCTCACCTGTGTATTTAGCCGATAAACCAAAGCGGAAATCACCACTGTAGTAATCTGCCGATACCACAAATAAATCTTGTGCTGAGTCAATCACTTCATCACCCGCTTTAAAGCTAGCTGATGCATCCTCAAGTAACTCACCATCGCTGTTATAAGCACTTGGGTCGTTCGATTGATACTCAGAGTTATTGTAGGTATACGATGTGTAAAGGTTCCATTTGTCAGTCAGCATATAACTTGCTGAAAGCTCCACACCCGTTGACTCAATACCACCAACGTTGATGTAAGAACCGTTCGTACCAATGGTGTAATCAATTCCATCTGTATCACTGCCCGGAGCAATAAAGGTAATACGGTTATCAAATTCAATGCTGTAAGCGGTTGCCGTTAAGCTTAAGCGGTCATCACTGTAACGCAAACCTAGGTCGATGTTTTCAGCTGTTTCAGGTTCAATTTCGGTCAGTGTTGATGAATCACGTTCAAGTACACCATCTTTAATTGCCGCAAAGTTTTCGCTGTAGCTGGTGAATAGCTCTGTGCTTGCAGATAGCTGATACAACACCCCGCCGCTGAATAGTACGTCAGAATCACTGTCGATTTTATCTGAGTATTCATCTTCAAAATGGTTATAACGCTGCAGCTCAACAAGATACTGTTTAGCACCTAAATTAAGCGTGAAATCACCTAAACTGATTGAGTCTTGTATGTACCATTTGAATGTATCGGTTTCAAAGGTGTTTTTGTACTGTGTCCAATACGGCGTATGGTCAAAGTGATGATAGACACGGGCATCAATAACTTTATGCCAGTCACGTGATTCATCGCGGTCTGTTTGTTCAAACCAAAAGCCGGCTTCAATATCATGATTGCCAAGCGTTACTTGGTACTCACCGGTCATACCTAAGCGGTCTTTTTTGTAGTGAGTATGACGATACGACATAACCGGAATGGCATTATCTGGGTAACAGGCTGGGTTTAAGCCGGGGCCAGATGACCATGGCCACTCTAAACTTGCCGTACAACCTGCAGCAGGTGCAAGTGGATTACCGTCGCTGTCGGTGAAGCCGTAGCTACCAGCGTTTTCGCCGCCAATCGTTGTTGGGTTGCCATCGCCATCAACCGGTGATGTTAAATAAGGCGGGATCCAATCGCCACGACCTGAATTCTTATGATAGTAAGGCGACAAGCTTAAGTTTGAAGTGGCACTTAACGCGTAATCAAACTTTACATACGCAAGGGTATTTTCACGCAGTGTACCCCAGCCCTCAGCAAACATTTGATCAAAATGCGGCACGCCTGTCCAATTCCAAGTTAAACGATCCCAATCAGGGTTTTGTTCAAATTCACTAATACTGATGCTGTTATAGTTAATTTCATGAACATCATCATACGAAACACGACCTGTTACAGTTAAGTCACTAAAGTCTGATACAAACTTCGCTTCAATGTGCTGATTGTCTTTACCACCATTGCTACCATCACCAACCCAGCGGCTGGTATCTGTTTGCGAATAGCTGATATAGGCTTGCGTGTTATCAAACACAGTGCCGGTTTCGTGCTTAACAAAGTAACGGCTAGCGTTATGATCGCCCGTTGTGTAAGCAAACGTAGTGCTTTGCTCGGTACTCGGTTGTGCACTCACAAAATTGAAAGTACCGCCTAATGCTTCAAGTGATGCTGAAGCAATATCAGACGTACCTTGCCCTACTTCAACCGTTGCTAAGTTTTCGCTGTCTAAGTAACGGTTTGCTTTTGCACCGCCACCATAGTTAGAACCACCATTAGGAATACCATCAATCGTCATACCTAATTGCTGTTGATTACCATCAATACTAAAGCCACGCATAGTAATGGTGGTTGACCAATCGTCACCACCGAATGCATCACCTTCGTTGATGCTAATACCCGGTAGGTTATCAATCACGGCTAACACACTTGATACTGAACTTTGTTGCTCAAGCATGGCAGGTTCAATAACGTTGTTTGCATAACTGGTTGGCTTTGCAACAACGGTAATTTCTTCAATTTCGTTATTCGTGTTTGCATTTGCCGATGTTGCTAAAAGCGTTGCGACTACAAGGCTTAGCTTTGTTTTTTTAGTTACTGTGCTCATTGTTTTTCCAAGGTTACGTATTTAAAAGCGGGCACAGTATGCAGAGCGTGTATGACATTTAGGGTCAAAATTTTTGACACAACAATTAAACAATTAATGCATTTTCATGGCAGATTTAAGACTTAACTGTTTAATAAATAAGAAAGTATTAGAAAAAACGCCCAGTTAAATTAACTGAGCGCTTGTTGGTTGGACAATATTATTAGGTTTGCTTAAATCAGTTCAGCCAGCATTTCGTCGCTGTATGGTGTTAACGCTTCACCATTTTTAACTTTACTTATGTAATCTGGGTTCGCAATGAATGGGCGACCAATCGCAATTAAATCAAATTGGTTGTTATCGATAGCTTGATTAGCCGACTCAAAGCTATAGCTACCTACCCCTACTAACGTACCTTTGTACGCTCCGCGCATATATTCAGACGCTGACTTATCACCTAAGCTTGCAAAGCGCATGCTGTCATCAAAAATACCAACATGTAAGTAGGCAAGGTTACGTGTTTCAAGCGCTGGTAATAGATAATCAAATACCGCTTTATCACCATCGCTTTCGGTCATATTAAAATACGCCCCTGGCGATAAACGTAATGCAGTTTTATCTGCACCAATTGCTGCCACGACAGCATCAACGACTTCAAGAGCAAAACGTGACATGTTTTCTGGTGTTTGCCCGTATTGATCTTCACGTTGGTTGGCAGCAAAGTGTAAGAATTGATCGATTAAATAACCATTTGCACCATGAATTTCAACGCCGTCAAAACCCGCTTCAATAGCGTTTTCGGCGGCTTTTGCGTAATCAGCTATTAAACCTTGGATGTCTTCAATGGTTGCCGCTTTTGGAGTAACGTAAGTTAACTCGCGCATTCTTGGTACCGACCCCTCTACACCAATTGCTGATGGTGCTAGTACATCACCACCAAAAAAGTGAGGGTGTGCAACACGACCTACGTGCCAAAGCTGAGCAAACATTTTGCCGCCTTTTGCGTGCACAGCATCGGTGACTTTCTTCCAACCTTGAATTTGTTCGCTAGTAAATAGACCCGGTGTATTTGGATAACCTTGTGAATCTGGGCGGATAATCGTTGCTTCGCTAATAATTAAACCCGCATCAGCACGGCGCGCATAATAGTCAACCATTGCTTGGGTAGGTACGAGATTATCGTCGCTCATACAGCGTGTAAGGGGTGCCATTAGTACACGGTTTTGCAACTCAATGCTGTCATTTAATTTAAACGGAGAAAGTAAATCGGTTGTCATGGTTTTATCCTTATCTTGAACATACATTCAAGATAAGGGCGAAACAAACATACTTCAAGGTTTATTTTGAATAATCGTTCAAGATTACGTAAACTTCGTTTATACCAATTCGCTTAATTAAGTGGTCTATTTTGAGGCAAGAAAACCTCGTTGATAACAAGGCAAAAATTTCGTTATTTAGTTGTTCTAAATCAGAAATTTTTAACACGGGTAGCGACAGGTTTAATCCCTCAAAATGACTAAGTATTATTGCGGATTGGTATTATAAACCGTGAGGAGCTTTAATGAGAACTGCTGAATTTGATACTGAATTTGTACTACGCCAAGCCATGCATGCTTTTATGAAATATGGCTATGCGAAGACCAGTATGCAAAAATTAAAAGAAGTGACTCACCTTCACCCGGGTTCTATTTACGCGGCTTATGGCAACAAAAAAGGCTTGTTTTTAGCCGCCACCGAGCAATATCAAAAAGACAGAAACCAACAATTTACAGCCCTTTTTAATGACCAACAATCAATTTTATCAACTCTTAAACATTACTTAACTGTGATTGTTGATGAGTGTATTGAAGGTGAAGTAGCTAAAGTATGCTTACTTACGAAGAGTATTTCTGAGGTTGAAGGCAATGACCCACAAATTTGCACTGTGCTGCGTAGCAACCTTAATGCATACGAGCATGCCCTCGCTGAGCAACTTCAAAAAGCCCTAGATAACAACGAATTTGTAAGTAGCAAGTCAGCGCAACAACTTGCACGCTTTTTAGTCATGGGCATATACGGTATTCGTACCTATGCGCTGACAAATCAAGACCCTAAATCTCTGCAACAACTTGCTGACGATCTATTTGCTGCATTAGTAAATTAATTTAGCTAATAACTTTACTTGTCATATTAATTTATCACCTTATGATTAAGGTGTAGCTGTGTATAACTAAAAGAGTGAGCCTGTCATGAATAATGCAACTGCTAAACGTGTTGAAACTGAATTTGATACTGTACTCGCCTTAGGCGCAAAGAAACGACTCGCTTATATGTTTGAAACGGTACAAGAGTTTAAACAAGTGTGGATCCTCAATGATGAACATGGCTGCGTCATGCTCTCAAACGAAGATGACGACTGCGTGCCTGTATGGCCTAGCCGCGAATTTGCCCAAAGTTGGGCAACCGGTGAATGGCAAGACTGCACACCAAAAGCCATCCCTGTAAAAGACTGGTTAAGCCGCTGGACACCAGGCCTTGAACAAGATGACTTACTTATTGCTGTATTTCCAACAGACCAAGACGACGGCACCATTTTATTCCCCGATGAGTTTGACTCACAACTGAGAATGCCAAAAAGACGATTTTAAATACAAGGGAGCCATGCGCTCCCTTTTTTATGCGATTTGTTGTAACCGCAGTGCTGAAATATCTTTAATCGGTGGCTTGCCAAAAAAGCGTGTGTACTCGCGGCTAAACTGCGATGGACTCTCGTAGCCCACTTTTAAAGCCGCAGAGCCTACATCAATTCGCTCATTCAGCATTAATTGCCTTGCCGCTTGTAGCCGTAGATTTTTTACATATTGCAACGGGCTCATTTTTACTACATCACGAAAATGCAGCCTGAATGTCGAGGGGCTCATGTGTGCATCACGGGCCAAATCATCAATTGAAAATTGACTCGTGTAGTTTTCTTTTAACCAACATAAGGTCTTGGCGATTTTTTGATGGGAAGAGCCTGACATCACAATCTGCCTTAAATAAGGGCTATGCGGACTATTTAACAACCGCAATATGATTTCTTTTTTAATGAGTGGCGCAAGGTTAGCTTTTAATTGTGGCTCGTTGTCGAGTTGAATAAGCCTTAGTAAAGCATCAAGTAAGCCGTTATCAGTATCAACCACCGACATAGCTTGGTGCTTAGGGAACTTGTCTTGCCCTGCGAACTCCATTTCAGCAACAATGTGGCTAATTTGATGAGCATCTAAACGCAAGTAAAGGCCATAAAATGGCTGCTCTTTACTGGCACGAGTAATATGCGAGGCAACAGGCACATCGACTGAGGTCACCAGCGATTGCCCGTCAGTGTAATCATAACTATGTTCACCCAGCACAACTCGCTTTGCACCTTGCAAGCTAATGCCCAGTCCTAATTCATACACGCAGGCCATCGGCAATGAGACTTCGCTTCGTCTGAAAACCAATAACTCAGGAATTGCTGTTTCAAAATTACCGTCTGAAATCGCTATCGCTTTAACCGCTTCTATCAATGCCTGACGCATTTAGATTACCTCTAAGAAATACTCAATTAAGTGTATCACCGTAATTTGAGGTTAGGACCATTTTAGGTAACAGTTCGTTATTTTAGGCAAAAATTAAATCATTTATGGCAAGCAGAAACGGCCATCATCAACCATAATGTATTTTCAATTTTTCGATTGCATGCTCTTTGCAATCAGCCAATGCTACAAAACCTCAATACATTCAATATCTAAAATCAAAAGAGAAATTATGAACCATAACAACACGGATTTATTTGTGTTTGTCGCGATCGCTGCCTTGGTCACCGTTCATGACAAGCCCTTGTTAAAACGAGCATGTCAGCACGCATTGAATGATGGCGTTTCAATGCAAGAATTGTGTGATATTTTACCGCATATCAGTGTGTATTCTGGGGTGCCAAAATCATTGCTAGCACTGGAGGTTTTAAAGTCCCTTGATGATATTAAAGGTTCAAATACGTTGCTTATCAAACGCACAGAGCAGCAACTAAAAACCGCGCTCACATTCGGCCAACTACCTTTTGGTTTAGATCAGCAAAACAACAAGGTATTTGAGCTTGCCTCTTTAGGCGCTTTATTTGCATTAGACGATGCCAGCAGCTTAGTTAGCGAGCAACTTAAACGCTGTGTATTACTTGGTTATAGCCGTGAACAACTTGAATTATTAGTGATAGAACTTGCTAGGAAAGTCAGTAGCCACATAGCAATGCGCGCCAAATGTAATCTTGAAAAGCACTTTGCAATGGTGGGGTAAATTTAAGAAATGGCGGTGACGGAGAGATTCGAACTCTCGATACGTTGCCGTATACACACTTTCCAGGCGTGCTCCTTCAGCCACTCGGACACGTCACCTAAGGCGCTGCTTAGAGTTTAGCAGCGGCGTTATAGTATGAAAACAACCCTACAGACGCAAGGGCTTTTTAAAATTGTGCTGCTAAGTGATTAGTAATCAAACAAAAAAGGCAAGGTAAACACCTTGCCTTAAGTATATAGACGGTCGTTCTTAACGCTGAAGCGATGCTGAGAACTCTAACATACGATTAAGCGACTTTAATGCGCCTTCGCGTAAGTCCATATCAACAAACACTTCTTTACCTTGTGGATCTGTCAGTGCTTCTTCAATCGCTTTTAAGCCATTCATCGCCATCCACGGGCAATGTGCACAGCTTTTACATGTTGCGCCTTCACCCGCTGTTGGGGCTTCAAAGAATTCTTTCTCTGGGCATAACTGCTGCATTTTGTAGAAAATACCTCGGTCAGTCGCGACGATGAACTTTTTGTTGTCCATAGTTTGCGCTGCTTTGATTAGTTGGCTTGTTGAGCCAACCGCATCAGCTAAGGCTACTATCTCCGCAGGAGACTCTGGGTGAACCAATACAGCCGCATCTGGGTGTAAGGCTTTCATATCCTTAAGTGCTTTGGTTTTAAACTCATCATGAACGATACAGGCGCCATTCCACATGATCATGTCTGCACCTGTGTTCTTTTGAATGTAAGAACCTAAGTGTTTATCTGGACCCCAAATGATTTTTTCGCCTTGCTCATCAAGGTGCTCAACGATTTCTAGGGCACATGAAGAAGTAACAATCCAATCTGCACGCGCTTTAACAGCGGTTGATGTATTTGCATACACTACTACCTTGCGATCAGGGTGCTGATCACAAAACGCTGAGAATTCTTCAATTGGGCAACCTACGTCTAATGAACACGTTGCAGCAAGCGTTGGCATAACAACTGTTTTATTTGGCGTTAGGATTTTTGCTGTTTCGCCCATAAAGCGAACACCGGCTACCACAATTACATCTGCGTCGTGCTTAGCGCCAAAACGCGCCATTTCTAGCGAGTCAGCAACACAACCGCCTGTTTCTTCAGCTAGTGCTTGAATTTCAGGATCAGTGTAATAATGGGCAACAAGAACCGCGTTCTTGTCTTTTAATAATTGTTTGATACGTGCCTTATACTCAGCTTGCTCGTCTTTTGATAACGGAGCTGGCTTTGGAGGGAAGATATAATCTTCAGGCATAATTTGTTCAGCTAGACTCATTTCTCGACCACTTAGTCCACAGTGCATTCATGGCGCGAATTATACGAGAATCTTAAGCTAATGAACAGTATTGCTGTGAGCTGTTAAGATAAATAAAGGATAACTTAGAAAGAAAAGATAAATCAGGAATGGTGGGTCATGATGGAC
>NZ_PNCZ01000025.1:0-59377 GCF_005887425.1 Pseudoalteromonas sp. S2721 | reverse complement strand
GATGAAGTTTCAAAGGCATGGAATCACTTTATTTCAATCCCGGATCGAGTGAAGAAAATGTGCAATCGGGAATGGATTAAATTGATTTAATCTTTATGCGGAATGGTATTAATCATTTTGAGGGATTAAACCTGTCGCTATCTGCGTTAAAAATTTCTGATTTAGAACAACTAAATAACGAAATTTTTGCCTTGCTATCAACGAGGCTTTCTTGCCTCAAAATAGATCACTTAATTAAGCGAATTGGTATTAGACGTCAGCTGAAATACAGAGATATCAGAGGTTAGATGTCAGTTGAACTGTGTGGTTGTTTAGTACCGAGACTCCCTCAGCATTCACTCTGTTCATTCTCCAGGTAGGTTGGGTAGAGCGTAGCGAAACCCAACACGAGTTAGCGAGTTGCTAGTTAGCAAGGGTAAAGTTTAAATTTCAAGGTCAAGTCTGGCGTAAGAATGGCTTCAGCAATGAATATTTTTTTTATTATTTCGGCACTGAAGTGCCTCCTACAAGATTTTATTACTTAAAGAGACTCTGCCCCAAACACCCACACCGCGCGGCTGAAAGCTGATAGCTCTGTGTTGGGTTTCGCTGTGCTCTACCCAACCTACGCCAGATCCTCAAACTTTTCCCTTTCTAACTTGCAACTTTACTCTCGCAAACTTGCTTCCCCTACCTTGTTATGCGATAAAGCGTTTTATATTTGTAATACAATTAAGGTTTGCTGTGTCTCGTAAGAAAACGACCAAGTCAAAAGGCTCTTCAGGTTTAAATCGTAAAAATAGTGAAGCATTTATTGCTAAGTTCTCTTCGCATCCAGATACACATCTATGCCCGTCGGGCTTAATGTATAAAGTGATTGATGATGTTGAAGGAGAACGCATATCAGAATTCGATACAGTGGTTATTAACCAACGTATTATGCTTGCTGATGGTAATGTGATTGCCGATAGTTATAAAGCGGGTATGCCCGAAGTGTTCGCTTTATCTGAAGCTATAGAAGGGTTAAGAGAAGGTTTGTTATTAATGAATATTGGTTCTCGCTATGAATTTGTGATCCCTCCAGAGCTTGCTTGGGGTAAAAAAGGTAACGGTGGCAAGATTGGCGCAAATGCTGTGCTACATTTTGACGTTCGTTTAATGCGTTTAGCTTAACTCTCTTCGGATGAGTCCCTTAGCATAAGTCGACAGAGGACTTAAAACGCGTTAACGTTCACTATTGGTTTACTAAGGAACATTATGGACGCATTTACTTCACGAGTTTACTTTCTTCGCCATGGTGAAATCGCTAGGCCCGGAATTCTTTCTGGGCAAATCGATGTCGGTTTATCTGAGCGAGGCCTTGAACAAATGCGCCAAGCTTCTGCCGAGCTCATACATTTAAATGCCATATATAGCTCTCCGCTCAAACGTTGCTCAGTTCACGCTGATTATTTAGCAAATCAACACTCACTGCATGTACAGTATTATAACGCGCTAAAAGAGTTTAATTTTGGTGATTGGGATGGCCAAGACTACCAACAGCTTTGGCAGCAAACGAGTAAACCTCATATTGGTGATTTTTGGCAGCATCCTTGGCAAGTAAAAGTGCCCAATGGTGAATCTATGGCAGACTTTTACGCACGAGTGGAGGCATGGTGGCAAACATTTTTACAATCACTATGTGAATCTAAGCATGAACAGTCATTGGTAATAAGCCATGCAGGTGTGATTAAACAAATCCTTGCTATTGTTTGTCAGATGCCAAAACAATCAGCCACGCATTTAAATGTTTTTCACCTTCCTTATGCGGGGCTTATTACACTCGATGTATATATAGATGAACAAGGACAAGCTTGGCCTAAAATTGTTTTTTAGCCATCTAGAGCGATATTCATTGAATTATTTACTTAGCCCGCCATAATACTCATATGCTATGGAATGGAGTGAAATTCTCCAGCTGTTCCCGCAACTGTAATCCATCTAACTAATGGTCAGCCAGATACTTAGCACTAACAATTAATCATCGAGCGGGTCAACTCACGTCATTTTCTGGTACTTACCAGTGCTTTCTTGTGCGTTGCGATTACTCGCCAAGAGAGAATAAGCTTGCAACAAAATAGCCTTAGCGCTGCGCCATTAATATCAGTGTCTGATTTAAGTTGGGGTACTGCGAATAAAACGATACTTAAATCAATTAACCTTGAGTTAAAAGCAGGGCAGTTTATCGGTCTACTCGGCCCTAATGGTGCGGGTAAATCAAGCTTGCTGCGTTGCCTTTATCGTTACTTGAAACCTCAGCAAGGGGTTGTGCTGCTAAGCGGTCAAGATATTTGGCAAATCAGTGCTGATGAATATGCAAAGCAGGTTGCAGTGGTTTTACAAGAGTCTCCATCGCAGTTTAATTTGTCTTTGTTCGACGTAGTGAGTTTAGGCTTAACACCTCATAAGCGACTTTTCAGCGCCACGTCTACCAATGATAAGCAGCGAATATATCAAGCTATAGAGCAGGTTGGTTTGTCTCATCATAGTGAGCAAGCATTTGATTCACTCTCAGGTGGCGAAAAGCAAAGAGCGCTTATTGCACGCTCTATCGTACAACAACCTAAGTTGCTCATCATGGATGAGCCTACCAGTCACCTTGATGTTAAATACCAAATTCAAATAATGGAATTAGCAAAGTCCCTCGATGTGACAGTGCTTGCCTCTTTCCATGATTTAAATCTCGCAGCGAGTTTATGTGATGAATTATTGGTGATTGATGAAGGGCGTTTGGTTTGTCAGGGGCAACCAAAAGCGGTGCTTACTGAGCAGCTGTTGAGTGATGTATTTGGTGTCTGCGCAACGGTATCTGCTCACCCGCAATCAAGCACTGATAAGTTTATTCCGCACATCACTTATTTTTATGGTTATCAGACACAGGAGCATCAAAATGACTGATGCAATGCGTTTAAGTATCTGTGTTGTCGTAGGGCTTATTAGTTGTTTTTTAGCATTGAGCTTTGGTGCTGCAAATACGCCACTGAGTGATGTTTTTAATGGTTTGTTTAGCCAAGGTAGCGATGAATTTGTGCAGCGTATTATTTGGCATTTGCGTATGCCAAGAACGGTGCTGGCATTTTTAGCAGGCTCTGGGCTTGCCCTTGCAGGACTAATTTTGCAGACCGTAACCCGAAATCCGCTTGCGGACCCTTACTTGTTTGGTATTTCTTCTGGTGCTTCATTTGGTGTGGTGTGCTTTATAGCCCTAACCGGTGTGAGTTTTGGCTTTAGTATGTCAGTTGCTGCATTTTCCGGAAGCTTACTTTCTATGCTGTTGCTTATTGCTATTGCAGGGCGTCGTCATGTTGGCCAAGTTGAAGCCATGTTACTCGCAGGTGTTGCTCTATCTTTCTTATTTAGTGCTCTGACTAGTCTGCTGCTTTATTTTAGCGATCCACAAGCCATCACCGCCATTTTGTTTTGGACGATGGGCAGTTTTTCTCGTGCCCAGTGGGACACTCTTTGGCTGCCATTTATCGTTATTATTGCCTGCATGACACTGATGATTGCATTTCGTCGTCAACTTAATGCAATGCTGCTTGGTGATGAAAGTGCTGCAACCTTGGGTATTCATGTGCAGCGCTTTCGGATCATGATGCTGCTGCTAAGTTCATTAATAACAGCGGTGCTTGTTGCTATGTGTGGGGGCGTTGGTTTTGTCGGCCTGATGATCCCACATATTGTGCGCTACTTTTCGCCGCAAGGCAGCAGCCATAACTTAGTTATGACCTCCTTGGTAGGTGGCATTTTTATGGTGTGGGTCGATGTGTTATGCCGAACCCTATTGAATAACCAAGAATTACCTGTTGGTGTGATCACAGCCGCTATCGGTAGTGTGTTCTTTTTATTCTTACTTTATTTTCGTAAACAGAGCAGGTAGCTAATGTTTAATATCATGCCTATTAATCAGCAATTTTCAGCTGTAATTCAACAAAAAATAGACCTTAAAACAAAGCCGCTAGGCGCTTTAGGTCAGCTTGAAAGTTGTGCCAAACAATTAACGCTTATTTTTTCAAAGCAGCTTGATAGTGAGCAGGCGCTAGTTGCCTTTAAACCGGTTATTTCAAACCCTTCTCTAGTTGTATTTGCGGGTGATCATGGTGTGGCAAGCCAAGGTGTGTCGATTGCTCCTAGCAGCGTTACATCACAAATGGTGGCAAACTTTGCAGCAGGAGGCGCAGCTATCAACGTGTTTTGTCGTCAGTTGGGCTGGCAGCTGGAAGTTGTGGATGCAGGAACTCTCAATACTTCACACGATAAAAGTGTGCATAACCAGCGTTTAGGTGACATCACTGCACCACTGAATACTGAAATGGCTATGTCTCTTAATCAGGTTGAAAAAGGGTTTGCATTAGCCAAGCACCGAGTTCATTCACTCTATGAGCAAGGCTGCAATACCATCGCCTTTGGTGAGATGGGCATTGGCAATACCACAAGTGCTGCGGCATTAATGGCTGCCATTTTGTCTTTACCTGCCAGCCAATGTGTTGGTAAAGGCACAGGTGTGAGCGACGAGGTTATAGCTAAAAAAATTAAAGTTGTTGAGCAAGCCCTTCAATTACACCAAGCTCATTTTGACGACCCATTAATGACGCTTGCGGCATTAGGTGGTTTTGAAATTGTACAGATCACCGGTGCTATTTTAGCTGCTGCGGAACTTGGTATGGCGGTGATCGTGGATGGTTTTATTTGCACTGCAGCAGCGCTTGTTGCAACTCGCATTAATGCAAACGCTCGCGATTATATGTTATTTGCTCATGCTTCTGATGAGCAAGGGCACAAAGCAATGCTCAATGCTTTGCATGCAGCACCTTTATTGCAGCTTGATTTACGTTTAGGAGAGGGCACCGGGGCTGCGCTTGCTTTACCTTTACTGCAAGCATCTTTGGCGTTTTATAATGACATGGCAAGTTTTGCCGATGCCAATGTTGAGCAAGTTGTCTAATATGAGCGCTGAACAACACACTTCTGATTCTACCCCAAGTCAGCTTCAGCTATTTTTACTGGCGCTTAGTTTTTTAACGCGTATACCCGTTAAATTAAACTTTGCAGTGTCTGATCAGGCACTCAATCAGGCCAGCCGTTATTTTGCATTGGTCGGTGTGATATTAGGTGTACTTTTAGCGCTGAGCTTTTTGCTGCTAAGTTGGTTATTCCCTGCAGCCATTGCAGTTGCCTTAGTTATGGCGTTTAGCTTGATAATTACAGGGGCATTTCATGAAGATGGCCTTGCTGATGTCTGGGATGGCTTTGGTGGTGGTTGGCAAGTCGCAGATAAGCTGAGCATTATGAAAGATAGTCGCTTAGGTACCTATGGTGCCGCGGCGCTTGTGATGGCCTTATTAATTAAGTACCAAACACTCGTCGCACTTAGTGAAGTAACCAGTACTGTGATTATTGCACTTGTTTTAGGGCAAAGCTTAAGTCGGGTTGTAGCAACAAGTTTAATTGCAGACATGGACTATGTAAGTCAGGACGCCACATCTAAAGTAAAACCCATTGCGATGCATTTAAGCACGCAAAGTTATCAAATACTGTTAGCAACAGGCGGTGCAGTGTTAGCAATTGCCTGGTTGTTTTTTGGCTTTACTTTAGGGCAATTATTAATCCTCATCAGTGTGCTGTTTGTTACTCGTTTACTATTAAAGCGCTGGTTTGAAAAACAGTTATCAGGCTACACCGGAGATTGCTTAGGAGCAGCCCAGCAAGTATCTGAGCTTGTTACCTACCTTTGCTTGGTGAGTTTATTATGAGCCAGCAACATACTTTAATTTTAGGCGGTGCTCGTAGCGGTAAAAGCCGCTTTGCTGAGCAGCAGGCAATAAATTCACACAAGCCGCTTATCTACATTGCCACAGCAAATGCGGGTGATGAAGAAATGACTGCCCGAATTAATCGGCATCAAGCAGAGCGCGCTAAGCATTGGCAGCTTGTCGAAGAGCCTTTGTATTTGGCTAAAGCACTACAACAATATAGCCATGCTGAAAACTGTATTTTAGTGGACTGTTTAACCCTATGGTTGAGTAATTGCTTATGCCAGCAGGGTGAAGCATTTTGGCTTGAGCAAAAAGCGGCCTTACTCGATGTGCTATCGCAATTGCCGGGTGAGGTGATTTTTGTCAGCAATGAAGTGGGTCATGGTATTGTGCCGCTCGGTGAATTAAGCCGTCAGTTTGTTGATCATTCAGGTTGGTTACATCAAGCCTTAGCACAGCAAGTTGCACGTGTTGAGTTTGTGATTGCAGGTCTTGCACAAACCTTAAAAAGAGAACAATGATGAAAACATTAATGGTGCAAGGCACGACCTCAGATGCAGGTAAAAGTACTCTTGTAGCAGCACTTTGCCGGATCTTTGCTAATCGAGGCATTAAGGTTGCGCCTTTTAAGCCACAAAATATGGCGTTAAATAGCGCCGTAACCGAAGATGGTGGCGAAATAGGTCGCGCACAAGCTTTGCAAGCAGTAGCGGCAAAAGTCCCCGCAGAAGTCGATTTTAACCCTATCTTATTAAAACCTAATAGCGATACCGGAGCGCAGGTAATCGTCCATGGCAAAGCGCTTTCGAATATGGAAGCGGGCAGTTATCACGACTACAAAAAAGTGGCGATGGATGCAGTTCTTACTTCGCAGCAGCGTTTAAGTGAACGTTTTGAATTACTGGTTGTTGAAGGTGCAGGGAGCCCAGCAGAAATTAACCTGCGCGAAAACGACATTGCTAATATGGGTTACGCTGAGGCGGTTGATTGCCCGGTGATCATCATTGCCGATATCGATAAAGGCGGCGTGTTTGCTCATTTAGTCGGAACGTTAGCCTTGTTGTCTGAGTCGGAGCAAGCGCGCGTTAAAGGCTTTGTGATTAACCGTTTTCGTGGTGATATTGCGTTATTGCAAGGAGGCCTTGATTGGTTAGAGCAATACACCAATAAGCCAGTGCTTGGGGTGTTACCTTATTTACATGACTTAGCACTCGATGCAGAAGATGCCGTTGCTATAACTAATCAGGTAGATAAACCGCAATTACGTATAGCCGTGTTGCTACTTCCTCATATTAGTAATCACACAGACTTCGATGCACTGCGATTACAACCAGAAATTGATTTACAGTATGTACGTCATACCCAGGCTATTCCAAGTGTTGATCTGATTATTATTCCGGGCAGTAAAAATGTACTCGGTGATTTAGCGTTTTTAAAAAATGAAGGCTGGCATAAACAAATAACACGTCATCTACGCTATGGCGGTAAAGTGCTGGGAGTATGTGGTGGGCTGCAGATGCTAGGCAACTACCTTACTGATCCACATGCTGTGGAATCTAATTTAGGCAGCGCAGCAGGGCTTGGGCTTGCTGACTTTGAAACGCAATTAGGGCAACAAAAAGTACTAAGCCAAGTCTCTGGTACTCTTCATTTAAACAATAGCGATAAAGCAATATCTGGTTATGAAATTCACGCCGGGATTAGTCAAGGGCCGGCACTTGAAAAGCCATTTTTGAGTTTTAATGATCACCCAAGTGGATTCAAAGTAGATGGTTTTATTAGTGATGATAACCAAGTAGCAGGTACTTACTTACATGGCTTGTTCGATACCCCTGAAGGCGTATCTGAGCTAATAACTTGGCTTGCAGCAAATAGCCAAATTAAGCCGATTGATATTAACTTAAACCGTGAACAGCAGTTAAACCGTTTAGCTAGTGTAGTAGCAGAGAATCTCGATATTGAACAAATCATCAATATTTATGAGAACTTCAATTTAGAGACATAAGGAACAACAATGAGCGAACAGAATCAAGATAAGCACCAACAACGCCAGCAAAAAGTAAAAGAAAAAGTCGACGAACGGATTGCTGCTGCACAAAAAGAGCAGGGTATTTTTCAGGTTATAACTGGCAACGGTAAAGGGAAATCGACTTCTGGGTTTGGTACTGTTGCACGTGCGGTAGGTCACGGAATGAAAGCAGCTGTATGTCAGTTTATTAAAGGCACATGGGAGTGCGGTGAACGTAACCTACTCGAAAAAGCGGGGGTTGAATTTGTTATTATGAACACCGGTTTTACTTGGGAAACACAAAACAAAGAGTCAGATACCGTTGCTGCGCAAGTGACATGGCAAGAAGCAAAAAGAATGCTGAAGGATGAGTCAATTAACCTCGTTATGCTAGATGAAATAACCTATATGATCACCTACGGTTATATTGATTTAGACGACGTTCTGGAGGCAGTTAGCTCTCGCCCTGCTATGCAATCGGTGATTATTACAGGTCGTGGTGCGCACCGAAAACTAACCGACTTAGCTGATACAGTTAGTGAAGTCAGAAACGTAAAACACGCTTTTGATGCAGGAATAAAAGCACAAAAAGGGTTCGATTATTAACATGAGAACCATTAAGTTTGCACTCGTAAGTGTTTTATTTTATTTACCAACATTGGCTCAGGCTAATGAAATAAAAGAGCCTCAACGTATTGTTGCCTTAGCCCCACATATCGTTGAAAACCTGTTTGCGATTGGTGCTGGAGAGCGCATTGTGGGTACTGTTGACTATGCAGACTTTCCTCAGCAAGCGAATGATATCGAACGGGTAGGTGGCTATTACGGGATTAACATGGAAAAACTGTTGTCGTTAAAACCAGACCTAGTTCTGGCTTGGAAAACGGGTAACAAAGCCGAAGATCTCGCTTACATTGAAAAGTTAGGTATTCCGGTAGCGTACAGCAATCCAAATCAGGTTGATAATGTGGCAGATGAACTACGTAAACTAGGCACGCTTACGCATTTGCAAACCAAGGCAAATAAAGTAGCCAAACAGTTTGAAACTAAACTCAATGCTATTCGCAGAGCGCAAGAAGGCAAACCGAAAGTGTCGGTGTTTTATCAATTATGGCCTGAGCCAATGATGACAGTTGGCGGAAATACTTGGATCAATCAGCTATTAACTATTTGTCATGCGGATAATGTGTTTGCTAATAGTGATACAGACTACCCGCGCATTAGTATTGAAAATGTATTGGTTGCCAATCCAGAGGTCGTGATTATTCCAGATGAAAAATCGAAAAAGCCTCAGCCTAAAATTGATTGGCGACAATGGCCTGAATTGCCAGCGGTGCAACATAACCAGTTTATTAGTGTAAACGCAGACTTATTGCACCGTTTTACAATCCGTATGCTTGATGGTTTGACCGACATGTGTGGTAAAATAGACGTTTCTCGTCAGCAAATACAGGCTTCAAAATGAACGATTGGCAAACATTTCTAGATACTGAGCTTGCTAAGCCCTACATGCAAGAAACCTTACAATATGTGGCCGATAGACGCGCAGCAGGCGTTACCGTTTATCCCAAAGACGAACAGGTATTCTCAGCTTTTGATGCTACCCCTTTGAATGAAGTTAAGGTGGTTATTTTAGGGCAAGATCCTTACCACGGAGAAGGGCAAGCCCATGGTTTGTGCTTTTCGGTATTACCAGAAGTTAAAAAGCTGCCCCCGTCTTTGAAAAATATGTATAAAGAGTTGGCTACTGATATAGAAGGTTTTGAGATACCTCATCATGGCTATTTGCAAAGCTGGGCCGAACAAGGCGTGTTCTTACTCAACACAGTATTAACGGTTGAGCAAGGGCAAGCTCATTCTCATAAGCATCTTGGCTGGGAAAAGTTTACTGATGCAGTAATTGCGCTTATCAATCAGCACTGTGACGGTGTGGTGTTTGTGTTATGGGGCGCACATGCTCAGAAAAAAGGTAAACACATTGATACCTCGCGTCATCATGTGATCCAAGGCCCGCATCCATCACCGCTTTCTGCACATCGTGGCTTTTTTGGTTGTCAGCATTTTTCAAAGACAAACCAGCTGCTTACTGATCAAAATAAAGCACCAGTAAATTGGTCGTTGCCGCAAATGCAAAAGGCCCTTACGGGCCTTTAATTAAAAGTCTAATTCATCAAGCTCAACGCTGTCTGTGAAATAGTCTAACTCCTGTAGTTCTTTGCGAAGTCTATGCTTGTCTTTCAACGCTTCGATTTCGCGCCATTTTCTCTTTTTATTTTTTGTAGAGGTCTTTTTTGTTGTACTAGGACCTTCTAATATTTCTAAAATATCGTCTAGGCTATCCATGAACTTCTCCTATTGATTTTTTGAACCTCGGAAATACCTATACCACAGGCTGCTCAAAAATAGAATAAAAAAGTGACAATACTGTTACAGAACTGTGATTGATAGATGAATAGATCAAAGAAGGTGGTTTTTTAGAAACAAAAACGCCACCTAGCGGTGGCTTTTTAAAAAATACTGTAATTTAAATTACATTGCTTTAAAGCGTGCTTCTAATTCAAGCTGTGCTTGAGCAAAAGAACGAATACCCTCAGCAAGTTTTTCTGTTGCCATAGCATCTTGGTTATGTAACCAGCGGAACTGGCCTTCAGTTAGTGGTGCTGGTTTTTCTTCAACAGTAAAGTCGCTCTCTAGTAGGTACTCTTGTGCATCCGTTAATTGGCCTAACTCTTCTAAAAGAGCAGGGCTAATCGTTAACTTATCACAGCCAGTCAGTGCGATGATCTCGCCTGTGTTACGGAAGCTTGCGCCCATAACAACCGTTTTGTAATCGTGGCGTTTGTAAAATTCGTAAATGCTACGTACAGATTGCACACCTGGATCGTTTAGCGGATCTGTTGGTTTTTCCATGCCGTTAGCAACGTGCCAGTCTAAGATACGGCCAACGAATGGTGAAATTAAAAATACGTTCGCATCGGCACATGCGCGAGCTTGTGCTTCAGAGAATAACAGCGTTAAGTTACACTTAGTGCCTTCTTTTTCAAGCTGTTCTGCAGCTTTGATGCCTTCCCAAGTTGATGCAACTTTGATTAGGATTTTATCTTTGCTAACGCCTTCTTTTTCGTAAAGGCTCAGTAACGTATGTGCTTTGTCGATAGTCGCTTGGGTATCAAATGATAAACGTGCGTCTACTTCTGTAGAGATATAACCAGGTACGATTTCGCTAATTTCTTTACCAATTAATACAGCAAAGTAATCACATGCTAACTCAAGTTGTTTAGCTGCATCTTGCTCGGTTTCTTTGGCATATTGCCACGCTTTATCTAAATAAGGCTTATACGCTTCAATTTCACTGGCTTTTAAAAGTAGAGATGGGTTTGTTGTTGCATCTTCTGGTTGGTGCTTTTTGATAGCTTCAATATCACCTGTATCTGCAACAATAGATGAATGCTGTTTAAGCCTTTGTAGTGCTGAAGTCATTTGCTTTCCTCATTCCAAGCAAGTTAAAAGAAAATCCATTATAGCGGCCTTTATGCTGCAACACTATGACAGTGTTTAATAGGTCAAATGTCCTTAATACAGAAAACTAGAACATTATGTATGAAAAGAACAGCGGATAAAGGCAGGACGAAACAAAACGTGCATTTTGATTCAATTAATGTTGAAATTGACATCAAACAAATTACAAGTCAATAGCTAAGTATGATCACTGTTATTTCACCTGCAAAAAATTTAGATTACGAAACACCAGCCACGACCGATAAATTCACTCAACCTGAATTACTCGAGCACAGCGAAGAGTTAATGTCAGTTTGCCGTGATTTAACACCAGCGCAAATTGGTAGCCTAATGAAAATCAGCGATAAACTAGCTGGTTTGAATGCGGCACGTTTCGCCGAGTGGTCACAGCCATTTACGCAAGACAATGCAAAACAAGCCGTGCTAGCCTTTAATGGTGATGTATACGGTGGCTTAGATGCGCAAACGCTAAGCGATGCTGATCTTGATTACGCACAGTCGCACTTACGTATTTTGTCTGGTCTTTATGGTGTGCTTAAACCATTAGATTTAATGCAAGCTTACCGCCTTGAAATGGGTACTAAGTTAGAAAACCCACGCGGTAAAAACTTATATGAGTTTTGGGGCAGTGTTATCGCCGAAAAGCTAAATACAGTGCTTGCTGAGCAAGATAGCAAATACTTGGTAAACCTTGCTTCGAATGAGTATTTTAAAGCGGTTGATAAAAAAGCATTAAATGCACAAATCATCACCCCACATTTTAAAGACTGTAAAAACGGCCAATATAAAGTGATCAGCTTTTATGCGAAAAAAGCCCGCGGCATGATGGCGCGTTACATCATTGAAAATAAAATCACCCAATTAAGTGATTTAAAAGATTTTACTGTTGCTGGTTATTACTTTAGCAGCGATGCAACAGCAAAAGAATTAGAGCCTGTTTTCTTACGAGAAGAGCAGAACTAAACTTTTAGTAAAATGAATTAGAAGAGCCGTGCTAAGCACGGCTTTTTTGTGCTTGTATGAAACTGGCGCTTATTTTGCAAAACACCTTTTATGTTTCTTAATGTATCAGGTAGTCGCATGTTAAAAATACCAACCGTCGGTGAAGCCGAAAAACTTATAGAAGAAAAGCTCGGTGGCTGGGTTGATATTATCATAAGCCATATCCCTAACTTTATTGTTGCAGTAATCATTACTATCGTGTTTTCACTGCTGGCGCGTATCGTTGGCTCAATGCTTAGAAAGCTATTACGCCGCTCGTTAGAGTCTTCGCAAATCGCAGACTTAATGTCATCGATAGTAAAAGTCATCGTGTTATGCGTAGGCTTATTTGTAGCCCTTGATTTCTTGGGCCTCAGAGGCACGGTCACCTCATTACTAGCTGGTGCGGGTATCGTAGGCCTTGCAATTGGTTTTGCCTTTCAGGACATGACAGAGAACCTTATAGCGGGTATTGCTATGGGTATTCGCAAACCATTTAAAACAGGGGATGTAATTCGCACTGAAAGCGTGTTTGGTACTGTACGGGCGATTAACCTTAGAAACACCCTCATTGAGAACTTTTATGGGCAACTTATCTTAGTGCCTAACAAGATTCTATTTAGAAATATACTCAGTAACTACAGTACCTTAGGTGTGCGTCGTATCGAAGTGCCAGTGGGAATTTCGTATGCAGATGACCCCGAGCAAGCTGCTGAGGTGATTGTTAAAAAAATCAATGAGTTTGATTTTGTGATCAAACAAGAAGAAACCGCAGTTTACGCCGAAAGCTTTGGTGATAGCAGCGTTAACTTACTAGTTTGGTTTTGGATTAAATACCCCGGCGAAGCGGATTTCATGACCGTTCGTCACAAGGCTGTTGTGGCTGTTAGAAACGCTCTAAGCGAAGCTGACATGACCATCCCATTCCCAATCCGCACGTTAGATTTTGGCATCAAAGGCGGCGAGAAATTAAATGCCATGATAAGCGAAAAACAGCAAGATAAAGGCGCTGAGGCACAGCAAACCGATGAGTAAAATTTACTGACTCATCGGCGAGATTTACACAGGGAAGTGTGTTTGAGGTGGGGGATTAAGTTAAAGGTATAGTTGATTACTAGCACCAATAAGCTAAGCTTGATTGTAGTAGTACAAAGTAGGATTATATCTGGATTTGATCTGTTTAAGATGAGTAAATTATGACGATGGTAAAAAAAAGTATCACTGTGACTGCCCAACAAGAAAAATGGATGCAAGCACAGCTCGCTTCAGGAAATTATGCGAGTGACAGTGAGTTACTTCGAGATTTGATTAGAAAAGAGCAAATGCGAGCTTCTGAAATTGAAGCTATTCGTATGAAATTGATTGAAGCAGAGAAAAGTGGACTTTCAGATAAATCACCAAATCAAATGTTAGCTAGTTTCAAGGAAGAAGCGAGTAAGGATGGGAAGTTATAAACTTAATATTCAAGCCGAAGCTGATTTGAAGCGAATTTGGTTTCGTGGTTTAGAGCAATATGGTGAAAATCAGGCTGATGCTTATTTTTATAAGTTTTTTGATCGTTTTGAGCAATTGGCAAAGCAACCTTATTTAGCACCAGCAGTCGATGAGATTAGGCAAGGTTATCGACGAGCTGTTTGTGGTGTTGATAGCATTTATTATCGCATTCAAGGTGGCAATATAGAAATTATGAGAGTATTAGGTAGGCAAGACATTCAAGCTAATCTTTGAACGAGCATGGCCTTTTAACCTTCATTTCAAATCATTTTTAACCCAAGCTCTTTCATTAGGGTAGTCGACTATAACTCTCAAATATTTAAGCGCTGAACCTCCTAGCGCACCATCAATTTGTTTATCCATCATAGAAGACATAAATTGATGAAAATTATTATCTTCTCTTCGCGTAAACCAAACAGGGCCCACCACTTTATTTGCTATTTTTAGCTCTGGCACTCTAATCATTGATTGTTTAGATAACAAACATGCTTTTTCTATAACCGTCCATTCAGGGTGAGATCTCACCCAATTGTCAAATATGGACGCAGTGATAAAAGAGGTTGCGACTTTTTCACCGGATAAATTAAGTTGCTCAAGAGCTTCATTTGAAGGCCAAGCAGAAGCGCCAGTATCGAATAACATTAGAATCGTTACACCATCTACAGATATATTAATGCTCGGAAAACCTAACGTATAATTACCTAATTCATTCTTTTGGAAACCTAAAGGTACTTCAGAAAAGTTATCAGTTTCAGGTAGTTTAGATAAAATAGTGATGCTTTTATCTAGGTAGTTAAAATCGATGATTTTTTCAGCATGCCATCTGCCGCCTAAGGTGCCATCCAACTCATTAGATGAACTTATTTCTCTTCTTGGCACTACTTGTAATTGACCTGCCCACCAATTGTTCAGCCCTGCGATGGGTATCCAAGCACTTTTATCAAATTGCGGCATATCAGTAACTTTAATGGCACCGTCTTCAGTTTCTTTGCTTTCAACCTTCCATTGATATTTTTCACTGAGTTCTTTTGAAATAGCATTCCAACCACCACCAGTATCAGTGAAAAATTTTACTGTTGTGCCATCACTGAGCTTTGGGGTTAAGTAGATTAAATTATTTTCAAATTCACTTGGCAGTTCTGTTGATACGCAAAACATAGGTGTAATAAGTAGTAAAGCAAATATCAGTTTTTTCAAAATAAACCTTCCAATGGTGATTTGAGCATAGTGGTGCATTATGTCGATATCTAAGAAATAAAACAAATGACCTGGATCTGTTAAATAATTTAAAGGAGGTTGGGAGTGTAAATTCGCGCGAAATGAATTTTACGCCTACGGTGAGCCGTATCTGACTTAGCGCTTAAAATTTACGGTTTAAAGCTTTTAATTAACGTGCTGGTTTTTGCTTTGCTTCAAATTTTAACCCACAGGCTATTCCCCCTAAGTAAGGGGGTTACATTTTAAATGGACACCTGTTGCGCAACACGCTACACTTTGGCAATGATCAAGACATTCAAACATAAAGGCTTGAAAAAGTTCTTCGAGACTGGAAGCAAAGTAGGGATTCAAGCCAAACACGAGCGCCGTTTGAGAATGCAACTAGCCGCTATAGATACCGCTTCGATTATTGAAGATATCGATTTACCTGGGTTTAAGTTGCATCCATTAAAAGGCAATCGTGATGGTGTTTGGTCAATAACTGTAAATGGTAATTGGCGAGTAACATTTGAATTTAAAGATGGTAACGCCTACATATTAAACTACGAGGATTATCACTAATGACTATGCATAATCCACCGCATCCGGGTGAATTTATTTCCGATGTATATATGGAGCCTTTCGGTTACAGCTGTAGATTTGTCGCGAAACAATTGGATGTCTCACCTTCAACTCTTAACAGAGTCCTTAAGGGGCAGAGCTCAATTACTCCTGAAATGGCATTAAGATTATCTAAGGCTTTGGGTAGAAGCCCTGAAAGTTGGCTATCGATGCAAGATAATTACGATCTTTGGCAAGCTAAACAAAATGTTAACCTAACCAAGGTACACCCTATTAGTTTTGCAGTAGCGTAATGAGAATAATCACAAGCTTGCTGCTACTTTGGCTGTTCACCTGAAATTTCTAGTGTGTTACTTATAAGAAATAAGCCATCGCGCGAAATAAACGTCACGTCTACGGTAAGCTATTTATGGCTTAGAGCTTGAAATTTACGGTTTAAAGCTGGGTTCCCGTGTTGGGTTTCGCTGCGCTCAAACCAACCTACCTTAAAGTTTTGTTCTACAAAAAAAAGCGCAAGCAGTTTAACTGTTTGCGCTTTTTATTTATTTGTTATATCAAAGATTAGTGAAGGATACGTGCTCTGATAGTCCCTTCTACAGCACTTAGCTCTTTAAGAGCGACTTCTGATTGGTCTGTATCTACATCAATTACTACGTAACCAATTGATTCGTCAGTTTGTAAGTACTGGGCTGCGATATTAATGCCGTGCTGTGCAAACGCTTGGTTAATTTGCGTTAGAACACCTGGGCGGTTGTGGTGCACGTGTAATAAGCGGCTGCGGTTTGCAAGCTCAGGCAGTGATACTTCAGGGAAGTTAACTGCTGTAATGGTTGAACCATTATCTGAGTACTTAGCAAGTTTGCCCGCAACTTCAATACCGATATTTTCTTGTGCTTCTTGTGTTGAACCACCAATATGCGGAGTCAAAATCACGTTATCAAACTCGCGTAGCGGTGATACGAACTCTTCATCATTTGATTTTGGTTCTACAGGGAACACGTCGATTGCAGCGCCGCTCAGCTTTTTATCACGCAGTGATTCTGCTAGAGCGTCAATATCAACAACAGTGCCGCGAGAAGCATTGATCAAGATGGCGCCTTGCTTCATTACTTCAAGCTCAGCCATACCAATTAGGTTCTTCGTTTGTGGTGTTTCTGGTACGTGTAAGCTAATAACGTCAGCACGTTGTAGTAACTGAGTTAGGTTATGAACTTGCGTTGCATTACCCAGTGTTAGCTTGTCTTCGATATCGTAAAACTCAACGTTCATGCCGATATTTTCAGCCATGATACCTAGCTGTGTACCAATGTGGCCGTAACCAATAATACCTAAGGTTTTACCACGAGCTTCAAATGAGCCGTTGGCTGATTTTAACCAACCTCCGCGGTGCGCTAGGGCATTACGTTCTGGAATACCACGAAGTAATAATAAGATTTCACCAAGCACTAATTCTGCAACAGAGCGGGTGTTTGAGAATGGTGCGTTAAATACCGCAATACCACGCTCACGAGCACCTTGCAGGTCTACTTGGTTAGTACCGATACAGAAGCAGCCGATTGCGACTAGCTTTTCAGCTGCTTCTAATACCGCTTCATTAATATGAGTGCGAGAACGAAGGCCTACAAAGTGCACATCTTTGATGCGCTCAATGAGCTCGTCTTCAGGTAAGGATGTTTTTACGTAATCAATATTACTGTAGCCATTACGCTTAAGCGTTTCTACAGCACTTTGGTGCACGCCTTCCAGCAAGAGAATTTTAATTTTGTCTTTTGCTAACGATACCTTACTCATATCCTCATTCCTATTTACTTTATTTGCGGCCCGTTTTTGGTGCCGATAATGACTTTATCTGCACCGCGATGGGCAAACAAGCCGTTTGTTACTACACCAACAATCTGGTTGATTGTTAGTTCTAATTCTTTGGCGTTGCTGATATCTAAATTGTGCACATCTAAAATGACGTTACCGTTATCTGTTACAACACCTTCACGGTAAACAGGGTCACCGCCTAGTTTTACTAGTTCACGCGCTACATAGCTGCGTGCCATTGGGATCACTTCAACCGGTAGTGGAAATGCGCCTAATGTTGTAACTTCTTTAGATTCATCAACAATACAAACAAATTGTTTTGCTACCGCTGAAACGATTTTCTCGCGTGTCAGGGCTGCACCACCGCCTTTGATCATCTCATTGTGTGGGTTGATTTCGTCTGCGCCATCAACATACACATCAAGGCTTGATACATCGTTTAGTTCGAATACTTCAATACCCAGTGCTTTTAACTTTTCAGTTGAAGCCTCAGAGCTTGAAACCGCACCAGTAATGGTGTCTTTTACTGTATCAAGTGCATCAATAAAGTGATTCACTGTAGAGCCTGTACCTACGCCAACAATGGTATTTTCATTTACAAACTCTAGGGCTGCCCAGGCAGCGGCTTTTTTTAATTCATCTTGCGTCATAATTATGTGCTCAGTTAGCTGTCAGAGAGGGCCTATAGTATACAAACAGTTTGCTTACCATTGGTAGATTTTCTCTGGGGTTATAATGTGTTTTAACGGTACATCCCACGATTCAATTGGCAATGCTGAAACATGCTGACATTGATGGGCAAGGCCTATCAAAATCGGTTTTTGCCAGTTTTCTTGGTAATACCGAGCCAACGTTTTGTCATAAAACCCACCGCCCATTCCTAAACGGTTACCTTGATCATCAAATGCCACTAATGGCATAAGTAAAATATCAAGCTTATCTAAAGGACATATTTGACTGCAATTTAACTTGGGCTCCAAGATACCATAGCGGTTTGCAGTCATGGGTGAATTTTCTTCATACCTCTGAAAGTATAAAGTTGTGCCATTAAAGGGGTGAATTATAGGCAGATATAAATGCTGCTCTTGCTTCCATAATTCTTTAATTAACAATGAGGTGTCTAATTCGCCATCATTGCTAAAATAAATGCCGATATGGACATTTTTAGGTGTTTTTAGTGATTTTAAGTGTTGAGTAAAATTCACTTTTAGCGCAATGGCTGCATTTTTTTGTTGTTCAACAGTCAGTGAATTGCGCTTTTTTCGAATAGATTGTCTGATTTCTGCTCGTGTGTTGCTCATGTCAATATTAGTGTTAACTTTCTAAAAAGGAGAAAAGTTCAGGAAAAAGCTCCACTACACCCAAAATGATCAATAACACTATGACCATGGCAATAAGCGAATAGAGTAGGGTGTTTGAGCGTTTTTTAACGGGCTCTGTTAATTCGTCTTCAAGTAGCAAGTCATCTTCTTGCCAGCTATCGTCACTATCAGCAACGCTGTTATTTTCAAGCTCAGGTAAACGTTGCTCTAAGTCATCAAGTTTTTCTTCTAGACGAATAAGGCTACTGGTGATGTAATCGAGGGCATCAAAAATACGTTCTTCACGCTCTTTGGTCTGTGCATCTGTATTGCTTGATTGGTTGCTGGTGGCTGCTTGGTTTATCGGTTGGAGCTTGGCTTTAATGCCAACACTTGCGAGTAATTTTGCTTGTTTTAGTGCTTTATCTTGCTCGCTTGGTGCAAATAATGGCTTATGCTCAAACAGGGTTGCAACTTTGTCTGTTGTTGTTTTTAGTTTTGCAGCTAGTTGCTCTGTTGCTTGTGCTTGGTCGACACCGGCTTCGAGCCCTGCAAACATTACGCGAAATTTTTCTGCCATTTGCTGATTATCCAAATCCTTAAATCAATGACTTGAGTATATACCCAAAAAGATTAGTGGAAAAACAAAAGCCCGTATAAAACGGGCTTTTTCTATTATGGATTTGCAAATACGCTGTTTAGTATTTTGCTGCTTTGCCTTCGGCTGGTAGAGATTTCAGGATGAAATCACGTAAGTCGTTATTTGATGACTCTAAATCAGCATGACGTAAATACATCATGTGACCACTGCGGTAGCCTTTAAAGCTTAAGCGCTCTTTCATTTTGCCACTAGGATCTAACTGCCACATTGTGTATTTAGCATCAAAGTAGTTTGTTGCACCGTCGTAGTAGCCAGATTGAATCATCACGTTTAAGTATGGGTTTTGTGCCATTGCTAAACGTAAGTTTTCACCTGTGTTGTTGCCTGAGCGATCCCAAGGGTGAACATTACCAAATAGGTTATATTTGATATCGGTTTTGTAGTTAAGCTCTTCACGTAGGTAATAGTTAATCGCTGGCGTGAATGAGTGTAACCATGAAGTAAGCTCAGCCCAGTAATCAGGTGACTCACCTGCATCACGTTTGTCGATACCTAAATAGCGAGAATCTAAACGGCCTACAGTTTGGCCGCGCTCGCGCAATAGCTCTTTCCAGAAGAAGTTATTTGGGATATCAAGGTTATTTTGCTCAACAAACTTTTCAGATAAACCTGCGTATTTTGCCGCTTGCTTGATAATGGCACGCTTTTCATCAGCAGGTAAGAAACCACCTTTAGCAATTGCAGGTAAGAACTTATTCACGGTGAACTGTTCAACTTCAGGGAGTAACTCGTCTAAGTCTTTTGCTTGTAAGTCTGCGCTAAGTGCTTTGTGGTACCAAGCGGTTGCAGCAAAGTAAGGTAGGCGGTTAGCAGCTTCTACAGGGCCTTCGCGCTTAATACCAATCTCAGTTGGTGATACTAAAATAACACCGTTGATGTACATCCATTGGCGATTTTGTAATTCGTGAGCAAGGCCAGATACACGAGTCGTACCATAGCTCTCACCAATTAAAAATTTAGGAGAGCGCCAGCGCTCGTTGCGAGAAACAAAGGTATTTAGCCACTCTGCTAAGTATTTGATGTCAGCGTTAACACCAAAGAACATTTTTTGTTGATCTGATTTACTTGGTAGCTCACCTTTTTCGTTTTCAAGAACACGTGAATAACCGGTGTTAACAGGGTTGATATAAACAATATCAGCCACGTCTAAAATTGAGTAAGGATTATCTTTTACGCCATAAGGTTGAACAGGGTAGCCTTCGTCATCAATTTTTAATACACGCGGTCCAGTATAGGCAAGGTGCATCCATACTGACGCAGAACCTGGGCCACCATTGAACGAAAAGACTAAAGGGCGTTTTGTTCTATCGTCTACTTTGTCGCGGGTATAATAAGTATATTGTAGCGTTGCAACCGCATCGCCTTGCTCATTCCAAACTGGTTGTGTCCCTGTGGTTGCGGTATATGAAAAGCGCTCACCATTAATGCGGGCTTTGTGTTCTGTCACCACTTTACTGTCAACGTCAATACGACGTCCATTATCAGCAAAGCTTGGAGTACTGAAGGCCAGTGTTAATGCTGTCACTGACAAGCCAATAAAACTAACAAGTTTCATGTTGATTCCTTATTATTCGAATTGCAGCTATTAAAAAGTAAAGCCAACTCGATGACAAACTAATGAGACTAGTCACCAATATTAGCTGTTAAATAAAAGAAGAAATGCAAGGTGAGTTACAAAAAAGTGCACTTTTTAGTAAAGATAGCTTGGTTAAATATTTAGCTAGATTAAAAAATGGCGTATATTGAGCAAGTTTATAAATGGTATACCCAAACCACCTCAAGATGCAGAATTCAGCGTTTCACAGGTGCTTAATATCAAGGCGTTACTTTGCAACAATGGCAGTCCCTTTTAAAAAGTAACAACGATGAGAGTAAGTGCCTGTGAAACGCCCAACGGGTTGGTTTAAAAGCGATTTATACTGCGTTATTGATTTTAACAATAGAACCACTATTACTTGCAATCAATGCCTTGCCTAAATCGCTTTTAATTCCAACTGAAACTCGCACCTTGAGGTGGTTTGGGTATATACACGAGCTTAAGAAAGAGAAGTTGCAATGCAAAGAGTGTTAGTTGTAGAAGACAGTAAAGTAGTACAGCAAGTGTTACGGCATTTAGCAGCTCACTACCTTGATGTAGCTGTTGACTTTGCGTGGTCCTTAAAAGAGGGCGTAAACTATATCGCTAAGCATGACTACACATTAGCTTTGGTTGATTTAACATTACCTGATGCGATGAACGGCGAAGTGGCCAGATATACCCTCTCAAAAGATATTCCTACCGTGGTGCTAACATCTAAAATTGATGAATACATTCGTCAGCAAATGCTAGAACTAGGTGTGGTTGATTACGTAGTTAAAGACAACCGTGATTCATATCACTACGCGATTAAACTTGTTGCGCAATTGCTTAGAAATCATGGTTGTAAAGCGTTAGTGGCTGATGATTCGGTGTTAAGTCGTACTTTGATGAAGCAAATGCTTGAAAAGCAGCTTTTCAAAGTAAGTGATGCGCAAGATGGTGAGCAAGCACTACAAATGCTTAAAGACGACCCAGAAATTAAGTTATTGCTAACGGATTATGCGATGCCAACAATGGACGGCTTTGAGCTTGTTAAAGCGGTACGTAACTTTCGTGGCCGCGATGACCTAGCAATAATTGGCCTATCAGGTGCGGGTAAGCATGGTTTATCTGCGCGGTTCATAAAATATGGAGCTAATGACTTTTTAACTAAGCCATTTATGAACGAAGAGTTTCATTGCCGTGTGATGCAAACTATGGAGCAGTTGTCATTAATAGCCGATATAAAAGAAAGTGCATACCGCGATCATCTAACTGGTTTGCATAATCGACGTTATTTTTATCAATATGCTGAAAGAGTATTAAAAAATGTAGAGCAAGATAACGTGCTTGCCCTGCTTGATATCGACTTTTTTAAGAATATCAATGATCAGTTTGGTCACGAGGCGGGTGATCAGGCATTAAAGCAAGTAGCTTCATTTTTGAAAAGAAAGTTTGATGATTTTACAGTTGCTCGTATTGGTGGTGAAGAGTTCGCTGTAGTATTAAACAATATGGATCTCGAAAAGGCTCAGCCTAAGCTAAATACGTTTCGTGAACAGTTAGCTGAGCACGCCTTTTCAATTAATGGTGAACCTTACTCATTAACGATGAGTATTGGTATAACAAAATTCCATAAAGTATCCCTCACAGCTGCAATGCGCACCGCAGATAAAGCCCTTTATCAAGCCAAGCAGCAATCGCGAAATTGCTTAGTTCAACTATAGTTGTGTTAATTGCACCAGCGCAGGTTAATTGTTAAAAAAATGCACCATTAGGGTGCATTTTTTTTGTTCAAAAGCGCAGTTTTGTTTTTAACTTATTGAAAGGATTAAATAAAAAATAGTGGCATAAAGGTTGGATTGTATAAGTCAACAGGATAACAATAAGCGTCCGAAGGGGGCCACTATGAAAATGATTAGTGCAATAATAAAGCCATTCAAACTTGACGATGTGCGTGAAGCATTGGCTGATTTAGGCATTGAGGGGATGACAGTTGTCGACGTTAAAGGCTTTGGCCGTCAACGTGGTCATACTGAGCTATATCGTGGAGCTGAATACCAAGTCGATTTTATTCCAAAGATCAAACTTGAAATTGCAACTCGTAGCGAAAATTGTCAACGCGTTGTTGAAACCATCACAAAAATTGCTTCAACAGGCAAAATTGGTGACGGCAAAATTTTTGTTTACGACTTAGACCAAATCGTTCGTATCCGTACGGGCGAACTTGATGAAGAAGCAATTTAAGGGGGAATTATGGAAAACACTATCGTAGAGTTGAAGTTCTCACTCGACACTTTTTACTTTTTGATGTCGGGTGTTTTAGTAATGTGGATGGCGGCTGGTTTCGCTATGCTTGAAGCAGGTTTAGTTCGTGCAAAAAATACTACAGAAATTCTAACTAAAAACGTTGCACTATTTTCTATTGCTTGCACTATGTTTTTATTAGTGGGTTACAACATCATGTATGTTGATAACGCAGAAGGTGGTTTCATCCCTTCATTTGGCGCATTAATCGGCACGCAAGCTGCTGATGCTGATCACTCTTTAGAGTCTGATTTCTTCTTCCAAGTTGTGTTTGTAGCAACAGCTATGTCAATCGTATCTGGTGCGGTTGCTGAGCGTATGAAGTTATGGGCATTCTTAATTTTTACTGTTATTTTAACCGGTTTCATCTACCCAATCGAAGGTTACTGGACTTGGGGCGCGGGCTTTTTATCAGAAATGGGCTTTGTTGACTTCGCTGGTTCTGCAATCGTTCACGGTGCAGGTGCTGCGGCAGCGCTAGCAGGGGTGCTTTTCTTAGGTGCGCGTAAAGGTAAATACGGTAAAAATGGTGAAATCTACCCTATTCCTGGTTCTAACTTACCGTTAGCAACATTGGGTACATTAATTCTTTGGATGGGTTGGTTCGGCTTCAACGGTGGTTCGCAACTACTTGTTTCTGATGCCGAAAACGCAACAGCAGTTGGCAAAATCTTTTTAAACACTAACGCAGCAGCAGCGTGTGGCGCAATCGCAGCACTATTTGTATGTAAAGTGTTATGGGGTAAAGCTGACTTAACAATGGTTCTAAATGGTGCATTAGCTGGTCTGGTAACGATTACTGCTGAGCCAGCATCACCAACACCATTACTTGCTTGTTTACTTGGTCTATTAGGTGGCTCACTGGTTGTATTTAGCATCGTTGCACTTGATAAAGCGAAAATCGATGACCCTGTAGGTGCTATCTCTGTACACGGTGTGTGTGGTGCATTAGGTATTATGCTAGTGCCACTTTCAAACTCTGATGCAACCTTTGTTAATCAATTAATTGGCTTAGTATGTATCTTAGGATTTGTATTCATCGCGTCATCAATCGTATGGGCAATCCTGAAAAATACCATGGGTATCCGTGTTACCGAAGAAGAAGAACTAAACGGTATGGATCAACATGACTGTGGTATTGATGCTTACCCTGAGTTTGTTTCAGTTCGCAGTAACTAATCTTAGTGCGTGCAATAGCACGCACATAAAAATATCATTGTGTGTTCAAATCGAAGCTCTACTTAGGTAGGGCTTTTTTGCGTTTAAATAAGTCTTTTCTGATAGGCGAAATAGTCGTTTTTTGACTATGCTTTTAATTCTGAATTAATAAGGAAAAACGATGGATAACAAACTCTTGCTTATAATTATTTCGCTGTTTTTACCACCTGTAGCGGTATTTTTGAAAGCGGGTGCTGGTAAAGACTTAGTAATTAACATTATTTTATGCTTTATCTTTTTTATACCTGCTGTGATCCACTCACTCTGGTTGTGTACACGCTAGTCGAGTTTAAGTGACTGTTAATTTTACAGGTGTTAGTATTGCGCTGTTTAGGGCTTAATCCTGTAAAATTAACTGACCAATAGCGAACTCAATGGCTGATAAAAAAACTCCTGCAAAAAAGTCGTCTAGCAAACCTAAAGCGGCATCAAAAAAAACTACTACTAAGCGCTCACGCACATCTCAAGTGCCTGCTAAAACAAGTTTATTGAGAAAACTTTGGTCAATTTTTTGGAAGCTTTCACTCGCAGTAATAGTTGCCATGGTGCTGTATCTAATTTATTTAGATGCAAAAATCACTCGCCAATTTGAAGGCAATAAATGGCAGTTACCTGCACAAGTATATGCCCGCGCAATGAGCTTTTATCCCGGGCAGTATTTGTCTCAGCAAGAGGTTATTTGGGAGTTAAACCGTTTAAATTACTCATCTGTAAACAAGCTAAGCCGTACAGGTCAGTATGTTAAATCGGCTAACAGTATTAAAGTGTACCGTCGCGAGTTTGAGTTTTATGATGGCCTTGAAGATGCACACGTTATTGAGCTGCGTTTTTCAGGGCAGAAATTAGCAACTATCAAAGATAAGTTTGGCCGCCGTTTAAACAATGCTCGATTAGAGCCGGTTCAAATAGCTCGCATTGGTAATGATTCAAAACAAGACCGCGAGTTTGTACCGCTTGATAAATTTCCGCCGATGCTAAAAGATACCTTGCTGGTGGTTGAAGATCGCAATTTCTATCAACACCATGGTGTATCTGTGTGGTCAATTATGCGCGCTTTATACAGCAATATTAAAGCCGGACGTACAGTGCAAGGGGGCAGTACTTTAACCCAGCAATTAGCAAAGAATATATACCTTACCCGTGAGCGTTCACTGGTGCGTAAGTTTAATGAAGCGCTTATTGCCTTGATATTAGATTACCGCTACAGCAAAGATGAAATTTTAGAAGCCTATCTGAATGAAGTGTATTTGGGTCAGTCTTACAATCAAGGCGTGCATGGTATGGGCCTTGCCGCTGAGTTTTATTTTTCAAAGCCTGTGGATGAGCTTGAATACGACCAAATCGCGCTATTAGTCGCTATGGTAAAAGGGCCATCGTACTATAATCCGCGCCGTTATAGTGAGCGCGCAATGGAGCGCCGTGATTTAGTGCTGCGCTTAATGGTTGAAAACAAGCTAATTGATACCCGTGAGTACCGCGCAGCATTAAAGCGCCCTATTGATATTGCACCAATGAAAGACAGCTTGCAAAAGTCGTATCCGGGTTACTTAGAATTAGTTAACCGAGAATTAAAGCGCCTGCTACCTGATCAGCAGGTGTTAGATGCTGGGGTGCGTGTATTCACTTATTTTGACTTACAAAAGCAAACGGCCATGGAAGAGTCTGTTGAGGCAAGTCTACCTTATCTAGAAAGACGCCCTAAAACAGAAGAGCTTGAGGCAGCGATGATTTCTGTTAATGTCGAAAAAGGTGGAGTGTCGGCGCTAGTTGCAGGCCGTGACGTACGTTATTTTGGTTTTAACCGTGTGCTTGATACCAAACGTAATATTGGCTCATTAGTTAAGCCAGCAGTTTATTTATCGGCATTTGAAAGTGGTCAGTTTAATGTTGCCACGTTGGTGGATGACTCACCGCTGCAAGTGACTAATGAGCAGGGTAAAGTGTGGCAACCTGAGAACTTCGACAAGCAGTTCCGCGGCCCTATGCCTCTTTATAAAGCATTTAGTAACAGTATTAATATCCCAGCCGTTAACACGGGTCTTGATGTTGGAGTTGATAAAGTCGCTGATACCTTGAAGCGTTTAGGTGTAGAAGGGCGTATTGATCAATATCCGTCGTTACTTTTAGGTGCACTTGAGCTTTCAAGTTTTGAAGTAGCGCAGCTTTATACAACGCTTGCTGCTGATGGTCAGTACCGTGAATTAACGTCTATCTCAGCCCTTACAGACTCAGTAGGTAAAGTGCTTTACAAGCATGATGTCAGCTCACAAAAACGCTTTGATGACGCATCAATCTACATGACTAAGTATGCAATGAAGCGCGTGACTAAAGATGGCACGGCTAAACGCCTAAATGCTCATTTCCCATCAATTCAGCTTGCCGGTAAAACAGGCACCAGTAACGAATTACGCGATAGCTGGTTTGCCGGTTTTGACCAAAACACCGTGACCGTTGCATGGATTGGCCGCGACGATAACAAGAGCACAGGTTTAACAGGCAGTGTTGGCGCACTAGAGGCCTACATTCGTTACCTTAAACCACTCAACCCTGAAGCTATAGCAGATACTCGTCCGGCTTCTATTCGTTGGGCATTCATTAATGAAGAAACCGGCCTGCAAGCGCCTCCGGGTTGCGGCAAAGTGGTGCAGCTACCCATACGTGCAAGCGAGTTTGAGCCTAGACCTAATTGTCAGCGCTAAACTTGGCCATTGAATCATTTAGCTCAACACAGAGTTGAGCTAAATTTTGTACGCTATTCATTGCCATAAGTGCGCTTTTCTCTGTGTCTCTGGCAAGTTCACTGACATCTTCAGCGTGGTGTAAAGCGTTTTGAATTGCAGTGCCTTGCTGATTGACTTGAACTGCTATTTGCTTTCCTTGCATGCCAATATCAGACATTGATGCTGCGACAGCTAATAAATTATTTTTAGTGTGCTCTGCACTTTGTGAACCTTGTTCCATCTTCTCTACGCTTGCTTGCATTTTATCTTGTGTTAGCTTTGTTGCGGATTGAAGTGAATTAATAATTTGGTGGATCTCATGAGTTTGTTGTTGAGTGCGTTTTGCAAGGGTTCTTACTTCATCTGCAACAACCGCAAAGCCTCGGCCTTGTTCACCAGCTCTAGCTGCTTCTATCGCAGCATTCAAAGCTAGTAGGTTGGTTTGCTCGGCAATTTCATTTATACCATTACTCACGCTACTAATCGCTTGGCTGTCTTTAGCAAGTAACTCTAAGGCAGCAAGACCCTCGTTGAACTCTTGTTGTAAATGACTCATGTGCGTGGCTAAATGTGCGCTTTCATCAGCACCTTTTTGTACTTTTTTGGCTGCAGATGAAGCTAAATCAACGGCTTGAGAGGCAGACACCTCGACATGTTCGGCAGCTTGGCTCATTTCTGATAAAGCTTGGCTAATAGTTGACACACTTTGTTGCTGAACTTGTACATCTTGACTGGTTTTTTCAGAGTGACTCGTCACTGTATCTGTGGTTGTTATTACACTGCTCGTAGTGTGCTTGACTTCATTTACCATCAAAGAAAATGATGCCAATACATGATTAAACTCTTTTCCTATTGAGGTTAACTCATCTTTACCTGTTAACTTTAAACGCGCAGAGATATTACCTTGCGCGGCACTGTTAGCGGTTTCTGAAAAAAGTTTTAGGGTATCAACTACTAAGCGATAAAATCCAAGCATCAAGTAACTGGCTATTATTAAAGATAATAGAGCAGCAGCGATAACAAGGTACAAAATGAATTGTTCATTGTTTAGCTTATAACTAATGATACTCGTAAGGGCAGGCTCAGTGTCAGCAATGTACTCATCTATACTTTGGTTTAAATTCGCTTTAAGGCTCAAAAATTGTGCTTTGCTTAATTCTATCGTATCAGGCTCCAACAGCCTTTGGTTAACTTGTTGCGAAAACTGAGATATGTTTTCTAGTAATGTTTCAGCACTAGGAGATAGTTGCTCTTTTATTTTATTGTCTTGTTGGAAGGCGATGGATAACGCATCTTTAAATTGCCCAGATAACTGGGGCATCGCTTTAATTTGGTTTGATAAAGCAATAAAGCTTTCTGGCGTAAACTTACCTTGATTTAATACTTTTTCAGCACTTTGGCAGGTGCTATTAAGATGGTAAATCAAGTTAGGCAAATGGGTGACTAAAGTACGATTTAAGTAATTAATGGTGAGGTTTTGACTAACAGCTAATTGCGACTCAATTGATACTGTTTCAAGTATGTTTTCTTCACTCGATGCATTGTGAGCATAACCTAAAGTTTGGGCGGAATTCAGCATGGCTTGTTGCTTGTTATCGACAAGATACGATAACAGCAAGCGGTAACTACTGATGCCTTTGTATTGTTGTTTTGAAACTTGGATATTTTCATTTAACAGACTGATTAGAAAAAATAAGCTCAGACACAGAGGAAAAACTAATAAACTAAACAATAAAGTAATTTTATGTTTGTACTTAAGTTGTGCCATTAAATTAACAGCAGGTATTATGAGTCTATTCATAGTTGCCTCGAAACATTGTCAGTCGAAACTAGATAGACCGAGTTTGGGGCACATATTATTCAATAAAGTTAGAAAGTAATTGTTGAAGTGGTTGTTACTTAAATAAAAGCCTCATAAAGAGGCTTTTAGAGTCATTGCTTTTCTTACTAATTTAATCGAAATTAAAAGTCGTAAGAAGCAGATAGTTGGACTCGACGAGGAGATTGATAACTTTGCGCTAAGCCAAATGTTGCACTATCATCACCAGCCGCCACTTCAGCAACTTCGTCATAACGAGTTGCTGTAGATGCATCAAATACATTGAAAATATCTAATGCGAAGCGTACTTTTTGATCATTGAAATGCAAGTTGTACGTAAAGTTAAGATCTAATCGAGCTGTCCAGGGAGTTGTTCCCATGCTGCCGCGAGGGTAGCGTTGATCGCCTACATAATAGGTGTCGCCATAAGAATATTTGTCTGGGTCTGGTGTATACCCTGCACCTAACGCTGTCCAAGGACGACCTGAAGCAACATTTAAGTTTGCACCTATTAAGAAGTCTTCAGTAACTGCATATGCACCGTAAACTTTAATATTGTGGCGACGGTCCGCTGGTAAGTTACCGTTAGCACCATCCATAAGATAAGGGTAATCCCAGTCTTGTGTTAAACCTGCATCATCTTGACCGTTATCAGATTTAACAAATCCTTCTGTGTTACCGTAGTTATGAGACCAAGTATATAGGGCTTTTAATGACCAAACTTTATCCCAGCTCTTCTCAATTGAAAGGTCAATGGCAGCGTAACGACGTTTAGCTTCAGGGTAACCTAGCTCTTCAGCTGTGAAGCTATACTCTTCAGTTACACCGTCACCATCTAGATCGAAGTTAAATGTTGCGCCATTACCTGGGTTAAATAAGAACCAGTTTTCACCAAGGTACTCTCCATCTTCATCAGTAAAGATATATGAGCCATCATCAATTTGATTGCCTAGTGTGCGATATGTACCTTTGATGCTCCAAGACCAGTCATCATTAATCGCTGCTTGATAACCAACAATAATTTCATCATTGTACATAGGCTCAAGATCTTTATCTGCAAGAGTATTTGAAGGTTTTGCTGTCCCGTCACCACCATTTGAAATAGCGATATCACCTAATTGATTGCTCAAACCTACAGGAGTACCGTCAGCATTAAGACCCTCATACTCATACCACGTGTGGATATAAGTTTCGGCACCTGCAAGACGAATATTCGTATTTGCAGCGACAGGTAAGTAATAGCGACCTGCAGTAACGAATAATTTACTGTCACCGTCACCATTTATATCCCAAGATGCACCTAATCTTGGCGCAATTTGATTATCAATAGATACAAATTCATCGCCATCCGCATTGTAGTTTGTGAAGCTGTCATTACGTAGACCTAAAGTTAGTGTTAGGGTATCAGTAACAGCCCATTGGTCTTCAATATAAATCGCCCAGTTTTCAACTTCGAATGCACCGCCATTTTTATAGTCACGAACACGAGTTGTTTTCATTTCTTCAGGAAGGACATAACCATTAGGAAGACGAGCACCTTCTTCGTATGTTCTATAGTAGTAGTAAATACCACCCGAGTTAATTGTCGTTGCATCTGATGTGTTGGTTTCTGAGTCATAACCAAATCTTAGTGTATGCTCATCATTTAAGTACCAATCAAAATCAACGCGCAATTGCTCGCGCTTATCTTCATTAGCGCCTACAGTGAAGTTTACATAACAAGTAGTATCAACACCTAAGTCTGCGTCATAGCCGGTAGGACAGTCATCAAAGTCAGAGTAGTCTGTTTCTGAGAATTTAACTTCACCGTACATAGCAGACATGCTTAAATCATCAGTCAGGTTACCTGTATAACGAACTGCAAAACTTTCACCGCCGCGTTTGTGGTAAGCTGTACCACCATCTAATGTGTAATTACCAGTGCCATTCAGGTCTTCGATTGTACTCTCAGAATATGTACGCTCATCACTAAAACCCCAAAGCATCAATTGATGATCCTCATTAATGTTCCAGTCAATACGTGCTAGATAATAAGGGTCGTCATCTTTTTCTTTTGTTAAAGAGGTTTGAGAAGCGTTACCATATTCTTCTTCATTATCACGGAATGTATAAATACCATAGAAGAAAAGCGTATCTTCAATTAACGCACCAGAGGCATAAATATTTGTCTCAAATGAGTTTACATAGTCATCTTGGTTATTGACATATAAATCTCCAATACAGTGACCATCTTCAGCCTCACAACGATCATTTTGTAAGTAAACTGAGTTTGGAGACTGTTCTCTCAATGAGTCAGGCGAGTAAATAGATTCAACACCAAAGTGAAAGTCATTAGTACCTGACTTTGTAACTGCAGAAATAAGGCCACCAGTCGTTCGACCAAACTCAGATGAGTACCCACCCGTTTTTACTTGGAAGCTATCATATGCAGAGAATGGGATTGTTGCGCCGCCTAAGCCATTACGGAAGTTAGTCATATTCAGACCATTTACGTAATAAGCATTTTCAGCAACAGATGAGCCACCAAAAGATGCTTGATCGCCAAATCGACTATCACCTTCAGTTGCGCCAGGCGCTAGTAAAGCAACCGATGTTAATGAGCGAGCAACTGGTAATAATTCAAGCTCTTCTGAACTAATATTTAAAGATGATTCAGTAACTGAAACGTCAACAGCACGAATTGCGCCACCAACAACTGCAATTCGTTCAATATTACCTTCAACTAGTGGAATTTCGAGAAGTGCAGTTTTACCGACACCGATAATTACATCGTTGATCTGTGCTTTTTCAAAACCGGCTTGTGAAACGGTTATGTCATATTTACCAACAGGCACTTGATTAAGGTTAAACTGACCATTTGCATCTGCAATGAGAGTTTTTTCATAACCTTTTGTTTTATCAGTAATAGTGATTGTTGCGCCTGCTAAAGAAACGCCAGACTGAGTAATGAGATTACCTTTGATTGCCCCATTAACATTGTCAGCCAAGGCTGGCATAGCTGCACTTAAGGTCATAGCAACAGCTGCAGCTGTAAACGAACGCTTAAATGTTTTTGAAAAGTTGTTTTTCATTGAGCTTTCCCTGTGAAATTTTAGATTTGTTGTTATTTGTTAATAACCTTCACACCTTGCATTTATTTTTCTAAGGTTTTTACCTTTAAATAAAGGGTGAAACAAATTGGTAACACAGCAGGAACATACTAATCAATTATTTATGTTATAAATACGATAAAACAACATAAAAACGCCTTGGAACGATCTAAATTCAAGTTTAAATCATTTTAATAAACAAAAATAAAACAATTGTAATTAAGTGTAATTGAGTTAAGGTTTTTTAATGTTAAGTTTAATTATTTTAAAACAGTGGGTTGGGATGGTTTTATGTGTGTTTAGTTACAATGAAAATAAAAATGCACTAATGAAATACTTACTTTGTATAAATGATGTTTGAATTGTAATATTTTATTGGTTTTTATTTTCTGGTGGGGATGTATTTGTATTATATTTTGGGGCATCGAAGTATAGGCCACCGATTAAAGTGACCTATTTTATTTTTTAGATTAAAGCTTCGCGAATGCGCGCTCTGCGGCTGCAATGGTGTCGTTGATCTCTTTTTCAGAGTGTTCAGCGCACACAAAGCCTGCTTCAAACGCCGAAGGAGCGAGATAAACACCTTCTTCTAGCATTAAGTGGAAGAACTTTTTGAAGCGTTCTAAATCACACTCAGTCGCTTGTTGGTAGCTAGTTACTTTTTCTTTATCAGTAAAGAAGAAACCGTACATACCACCTGCGTAGTTTGTTGTAAGTGCAATACCTGCTTTTTTCGCAGCGGCTTCAAAGCCTTCACAAATTGCTTTGCTCTTTGCTTCAAGCTCGTCGTGCAGGCCGTCAGCACTTAAAAGTTCTAAAGATTTTAAACCGGCAGCCATGGCAATTGGGTTACCTGATAATGTGCCCGCTTGATAAACTGGACCAACAGGTGCGATGTAATCCATGATTTCTTTCTTACCGCCAAATGCACCCACAGGCATACCGCCACCGATCACTTTACCTAAACAGGTTAGGTCTGGTTTGATGTTGTAGTAAGCTTGTGCGCCACCTAAAGCAACACGGAAACCTGTCATTACTTCATCAAAAATAAGCACAGATTTGTATTCATCACACACCTCACGCAGACCTTCTAAGAAGCCTGGTACAGGTGGAATACAGTTCATGTTGCCAGCAACTGGCTCAACGATGATACAAGCGATGTCGTCAGCATATTTTGCGAAAATTGCTTTTACTTCATCAAGGTTATTAAACGACACAGTTAATGTGTGCTTAGCAAAGTCTTCAGGAATACCTGGTGAGTTTGGTACACCCATAGTCAGTGCGCCTGAGCCTGCTTTTACTAGTAGTGAGTCTGCATGACCGTGGTAACAGCCTTCAAACTTTAAGATTTTGTCACGGCCAGTGAAACCACGTGCTAAGCGAATCGCACTCATTGTAGCTTCAGTACCTGAGCTTACCATACGTACTTTTTCGATTGATGGTACTAGCTCTTTTACTTTTTCGGCCATTAAGATTTCAGTTTCGGTTGGCGCACCATAGCTTAGGCCATTTTCAACGGCTTCTAATACCGCTTGCTTAATAGCTGGGTGGTTATGGCCCATGATCATGGGTCCCCATGAACCAACGTAATCGATATAACGGTTACCATCAGCATCAAAGGTAAAAGGGCCTTCAGCTTTAGTGATGAATAAAGGAGTACCGCCAACGCCATTGAAGGCACGAACTGGTGAGTTAACACCGCCTGGGATTGATTCTTGCGCGCGATTAAAAAGATCTTGGCTAATTGTCATGAATAGTCCTATTGGGTTGTCACGTTAAATGAGTTGGTTTGCGAGGGCTCAAAGAGCCCAAAACGAAGCAAGTTAGCTATTACGTTTACGGCTAAACCAAGGCACGTCGACTTCATATTGCTCAACTTTGTCGGCAACATCTAAGGTTAGAGCAAACAACGCCATGCGAATTAACACGCCATTTTGCACTTGGCGGAAAATTGCTAGGTTGTCGTTGCTATTTAAATCGTTATCTAGCTCGTTTGCCTCTAAACGGCTGTCACGAGGGAGTGGGTGCATCAATACTGAGTTTGGCTTACAGTGTGCGTTGTAAATTGCTTGGCTGATACGGAAACCACCACGGTATTTGTTAGCTTCTTCTTGTGAAGGGAAGCGTTCTTCTTGGATACGGGTTTGATACACAATATCGGCCGCCAAGTTGCCTTCCATCTTATCGACTACTTGAATTTTATGACCTGCGTTATCTACAGCATCTAAAATGTAGTCTGGCATTTGTAAGCCATCAGGTGCCACCATAGAGAACTTAACGTCTTTATAATGACAAAGTAATTTAGATAAAGAGTGCACAGTACGGCCGTATTTTAAATCACCTACTAGGGCAATGTGCATACCGTCGATGCTTTGGTTGAAGCGACCTAGTTCACGCTCAATTGTTAGTAAGTCCAGTAGGGCTTGTGTTGGGTGCTCATTTGGGCCGTCACCGCCATTAATCACTGGCACGTCACACCCAGTGGCAAACTCAGCAACAGATCCTGCGTCAGGGTGGCGCATTGCGACTGCATCTGCATACGCTGAGATAACGCGAGCGGTATCATACAAAGATTCACCTTTTGCAAGCGCCGAGCTTTGCATACCTGTTGTTTCACGAACCAAACCACCTAGTAAGTTAAATGCTGTACCAAAACTTACGCGAGTACGCGTGCTTGGTTCAAAGAACAAGTTCGCTAAAATTGCGCCCTCTAAAACATTGGTGCGCTTTTGCTTTTTAGCATAAGGCTCCATTTTCTTAGCAACTGCAAAAATACGTTCAATACAATCTCGATCAAGCTGATTGACCGACAGGATATTTTCACCTTGGAAACTTAGCATGGGGTTTGTTCCTAATCATATTTATAGGGCGCTGGCACTCGGTATGGGAGGCCGCATAAATTTGCGCAGTACTATAGCAAATTTTTAACGTTCACAGCAGCAAATTATAAGTTAGGTTTAATAATTGCCAGTGCCACTATAGCTAAAAGGATGAGTACCGGAACTTCATTAAAAATACGGTAAAAGCGATCGCTACGAGTATTGCGATCATGCTTAAAGTCAGCCAGTAATTTAAAGCAATAGCCATGATAAATATAAAGGATAATTACTAACACCAGTTTGTAGTGCAGCCACATGCTGTATCTAAACCAATCACGACCATATTCAAAAATGGTCAGTAAGCCAAATACCAATGTTAAAACGGCAAACGGCGTCACAAAAAACAGTAAGCGGCGTTCCATTACTTTCAGCATTGAGTTACAGGCTTTTTCTTCACTCATTGCGTGGTAAACAAAAAGACGTGGCAGGTAAAAAATACCGGCAAACCAAGCAATCATAAAAAATACGTGGAAGGTTTTATAAACTAATAGCGCAGTCATTTAAGCATCCATTTTAATTGTTATAACAAACTATTGCGTATGGTAAGAATATGTCTGATTTGGTCCCAACGCAAAAGGCCCATAATCTGTTGGTTATCAAGTAGGTTGTAAATATACACCGCACCGCTGCGTTTATCTTTTAGTAAGTCAAAAGCATCGGCTAATGTTGCTTGGCTACTAAGGCCGGCAAGGCTGACATATTTGATGTTACTTTCTTGGTCAGACATCAAACTTAAATCATATTCAGCAAGACGATAGCCATTCTCTTCATCATGAACAATCAGCGGGGTTTGGCTATCAAGGGCATCGAGCGATTCTTTAATTTGTTGTTTGTCGTCACTGTAAAGCAGTTTGAACTGCTCATCCATTTCATCCATTACGCCCACTTTTTGTAATGCTTCGGTAGCAGGTGATATTTGATACTCAAGCCCTTGGAAGTCAAGTTGCTGCATAAAAATAGAGCGGTTACCAAAAAACTGTAATGCTGTAACATAAGCCGTTGAGATCACCAACATGGCTGGCACAATGATCTCGGGGCTTGAGGTTAACTCCATAACCGTAGTGAGTGCAGCAAGTGGTGCGTGTAATGTAGCGGCCAATAACCCTGCCATGCCAAGCATGCTGTAGGTACCTGTGATATCTACTCCTGGGCTAATAAACTGCGCAAAGAAGGCCATTAAGGTGCCCATTAATACCCCAAGCCCAATAACAGGGCCGATGATCCCACCTGGAATACCTAAACCAATGGCAAATAAGGTGGCGAGTAATTTGGCAATCAAGATGGTTGTTAAAAACTGCACATCATCTGGTGATTCAATAGCAATAGTGATGGCGCTCATACCTGAACCCATTGCATGAGGAACCATATAAGCAATTAACCCTGCAATTAACCCTGCCAGTAATAGGCGAGGAAACATGCTAAGCGGTTTAAAAGTGCGGATTATAAGCATCAAGTTTTGGTTAAACGCATAGGCAACAGCCCCTAGTGCCATACCAAATATGATTAAAAATGGGTAATGCCAGCCACTCAATGGGTTCATGGTGATAAGCGCAAGCTCTGAAGCATCACCAAATACAAACTGAGTGGCTAAAGCACCAGTAACCGCAGCGAGCATAATGGGCACAAAAATATGCACTTTATATTCCCTAAGCACCACCTCCATAACAAAGATAACGGCTGCAAGTGGGGTGTTAAATGAGGCTGCAATTCCGGCTGCAACGCCACAACCGGTGAGGGTACGCATTGCATTGTGTGGAAGGTGTAGTTTATCGGCCAGTAAACTGGCACCTGTTGCACCCATATGTACCGACGGGCCTTCTCGGCCCACCGAAAAACCACTGATCAAGGCTAAAGCACCACCAACAAATTGGTTAACCGTGTTATAGAGTGGCATATGACCGTAGTATTTTTTTATTCGATGAATGACAAATGGAATACCAAGTCGATAATGTTTAAATCCAGTTGAAGCTGCAAAAAGGGCAATTAATAAGGCTGCGCCGACTGGTAATAAAACACGTTCAAGAGTAGGAAGCGTAGAAAAGTCATCAGGCTTTTCTAAGAATAAGCTCTGGAAAAACATGATCGTAAGGCGAAAGAATATGATCAGCACTGCCGCAATTAACCCTGCACTCACACCAAGTAAGCACAATTGCACAGATGTTTTAGGCTTTGCTAGTCGACGTCTTAGTCTCTCAAGCCACACGCATATTTCCTCACAGCACTTTTGAGCCGCAGTTTACCAAATCAAACTCACTAAGTCGTTGGCATTTTATATTTTTATCTTCTTTTTGGGAAAATCGAGCTGATTATAATATTTAATGACTGAGCCAAGGTTATGGTTGCATACTTATCACTGTCATAGGAGAGTTATGTTTTTGCTTGTACATGCGCTCATCAGCTTTATTTAATAAGTCATCAAGTGATTTTGCATCATCAGGATATAAAGCATAACCAACACTTGCGCCTACATTTAAATAACCCACCTCAGATGCAATTGGCGTTGATATTGAGTTAATAAAACGTGTTAGAGCTCGCTCAATCTGATTTTGATTTTCTATATCAGTAATGACTATGACAAATTCATCCCCCCCAATGCGTGCAACACAATCTGTTTTTCGGGCTGTTTCAAGTAACCGTTTAGCAATTTCAACAAGCACGAAATCACCAACTAAATGACCATGGGTGTCATTGATGGGCTTAAATTTGTCAAGGTCAAAGTATAAACAACCAACCTTACCACCTGTGCGTTCAACACGGTCAAACTCATGATTAATAAACTTACTTAAAGCGCTTCTATTTGCAAGACCGGTAAGATGATCTGTTTGTGCCAACATTCGTATCTGTTGTTCAGCCAAAACCCGCTTGGTAATATCAAAATTGACGCCGATCATCCGTTTTCCGTAGATTCTTCCGTCGGCATTGATATAGCGAGTTCTGCCAGAAGATAAAACGATACGAAACTCAGCATGAAATTCTTCATTGTTTAGTATCGAAAGCTTGAGCTTATTTGTAACGTCCTCATAATCATCTGGGTGTAAGGTGCTCGCCCATGTTGAGTAATTGCCTTTAAAAGATGTTTTTGGAATTTCGAACAAGGTATGCATCCAGTCATCCCAGATTAATTCATTGGTTTCAAAGTTCCACTCCCAAATTCCAATGTGTGCTGCATCTGCAGCCATTGACATCCGTTGATGTAAGTTCTCAAGATCTGTTTTTGCTTGTTTTAATTCAGTAACATCTTCAGATACATCCAGTAAGTAGCGAGCTTTTCCTTGAGCGTCTCTAATTGCGAGCTTTCTGGTTCGAAGATAATGCGTTCGACCATTTATGGTCATAGGCTTCTCAGTTACAAAAAGTGTTTCGTTACTTTTTAGTACATCCCTATCTGTTTGAATAAAATTCACGGCGTCCTCATCGCTAAAAATATCAAAGTCATTTAAGCCAATGAGTTGCTCTTTAGTTTTACCTAAAAGTTGCTCACCTGCTTTATTGACATGGCTAAATGTTAGATGCTCGGCCTCTTTTACGAACAGCATAATAGGTAAGTTATCGAAAATTGTTTGTGTAAACGCTTCTTGGTTTTGAATGTCGCTTAGGTCTTTAATAGTTGCAACGTAAGAGCCTGCTTCTTTTTTGCCAATGGAGCTAATTGTGAGAGTGATAGGAAAGTAGCATTTATCTTTACGTAACCCCTTTAATAGGCGGCTCTTATTTGTACTCACGTTTTCTTTTTTTTGCTGTGGGTCGCAGAATATCTCATCTAACTGCGATGATTGTTTTGGGATTAAAGTGTGGATATGTTTACCGATTAGGTGGGTTGGTTCATAGCCAAAAACAGGAAGAACTGCTGGGTTAGCGAATTCAATTACTCCTACATTATTAAAGCTAATAACGACATCTTGAACTGTATTCAGCACGGCTTCAAGTTTGGCTGATAGTAAACTTCGTGCTCTAAGTTCGACAATTCCTAATACGAACAGACTTAGGGCTAATAAGACGGATATAATTAATTTTGCAAGCGCAGCGTTATCATGGCCAGATGTATAAATGGTATAATCAGTCTCAAATACAGTCATTGAAATCATACCAATGTAGTGCATGCTTGAAATAGCACTCCCCATAATGACTGCAACGAGAATGTTTATACGTGTTTGGTTTACCTCACGCTCATTTCTAAAATCATTAATCCATAGTGCAATGCCAGAAAGAACAATTGCGACTAAAATCGATAATGAAAATAACCAAGGTTCATAGGCCATGTGGGCTGGCATCATCATTGCCATCATGCCAATAAAGTGCATACAACCAATACCAGCCCCCATAAGTACACTTCGAAAAACTAGCCCTTTGCCACGCCCAATAGTGGGGGAAAGAACAATATAACTTGCAAAAACGCTTGGCAAAATAGAGATCAAAGTGACCGTGATGTTGTATTCAACAGCGATAGGAAGTTTATAGGCGAGCATACCTACAAAATGCATACCCCAGATACCAATACCTAAAAAGCACGATGCTAACAAAGTCCATACAAGGCTTTCATTTCTTAATTGAGAGCTTTTAATTTTTGCTGATAGTAAAAATGAAATGTAAGAAGCAAAGACCGCAGTAAGTACGGATAAGCAAACGAGTAAACTATCGTACTGCGCAGGGATTGTTTGCGAGCTAGTTAAGCTTGGACTAATGAAATGCAGCTTTAAATGATCTATCACTGTGATGGTCCCTCATCGCATAACTTTTACATGGGTAAAAAGTACTACAATTAAATGTTAGTTCAATGCGAATATGTTAGCCAATCCTATACTAAAATATTTTCAATGGGAGGCGATACTTGATTAAAATACTCGGGTATTAGATAATTGCGACCATTATAGGTTTTGAGGGTTTTGGTATGTCAGATGAGTTGCCAATCAAGTTCAGCGATGCAGCAGCTGTTCGCGTTAAACAGTTAATCGAGGAAGAAGAAAATCCTGATCTAAAGCTACGTGTATACGTTACAGGTGGTGGTTGCTCAGGTTTCCAATATGGTTTTACTTTTGATGAAAAAGCTAACCCTGGCGATTTAGAAATTGTTAAAAATGGTGTAACGCTAGTTGTTGACCCTATGAGTATTCAATACCTAGTTGATGGTACCGTTGATTACACAGAAGGCCTTGAAGGGGCTCGCTTTTTTGTGAATAACCCGAACGCAACTACAACCTGTGGTTGCGGAGCCAGCTTCAGCGTTTAATTATTTATGAAAGCCACTTGATGTGGCTTTTTTATTGCTTTAACTTCTCATAATATCCTGCCTCTGCTAAATTTTACGCATTATTAGAAGGAATTTTGCGTTGCCAAATATAACTACAACAATAGAAAAGAAACCCTATATTTTAGCTATCGCCATTGTTTTGGTGATTATATTGTGGATGCTATCCGGCGATAGCAAAGCAGATCAAAACGCGCAGCAAAGTAAAGAACAAGCCCAAGAGCGCTTGCCTAAAGTGCAGGTGATGTCATTAGTTGCTAAGAAAATAAATAAAAACCTGACCTTTTACGGTAAATCAGAGCCTGACAAAATCGCAAATATTAGCGCTAGGCAAGCAGGACAAGTACTCGAAATCTTGGTTGAAGAAGGTCAGTTTGTAAAACAAGAACAGGTTATTTTACGCCTCGATAAGTCTGATTTAGCCGCCCAAATTACATCAGCAGAAGCCTTAGTGGCACAGTATCAAACTGAATACGAAGGCGCCCTTAAGCTAAATCAGCAAGGTTTACAGAACAAAGTATTAACCATGCAAGCGCAAGCTATGTTGCAACAGGCTAAAGCAACCTTAGTTAGCCTTGAATTAAAACTAGAGCGCACTGAAGTACGCGCTGCTTTTGATGGCGTTATTAACAAACGTTTAGTCGAAATTGGTGATTATGTTGGCATAGGCGACCCTATTTTACAGCTCGCTGATTTAGACCCGTTAATTGTTAGAGCCGATGCGACTCAAAAAGAAGTGCAAGGCTTAGAAGTCGGGCAAGCTACTTTTGCTCATGTTTTAAATGACAAAACCTATCCTGGTCGTATTCGTTATATTGCATCTGTTGCTGATGACAGCACGAATACATTTCGCATCGAAGCGGCGTTTGAAAACCCAGGAATGAAATACAAAGCAGGTTTTTCGACTCAGCTAAATATTGAGTTGCCAACTGAGCCTGCAATGTTATTAAGCCCGGCTTTTATGGCCCTTGATGAGCAAGGTAATATCGGCGTAAAAGTCGTGAATGACGATAATATTGTTGAGTTTAAATCGGTGAATCTGGCTAAAAGTACCGAGCAGGGGGTTTGGCTTTGGGGTTTAGGCGAACAAGCAAATGTCATTACCCTTGGTCAAGGTTTTGTGCGTGCCGGTGATAAAGTTGAGCCCGTGTTTACTGAAGCTACGAGCAACTAAGTATGAAAAACTTAATCGAAGCGTCGTTGACTCACACGCGTACAGTTTTATCTATTTTCATCTTGTTGCTGATCTCGGGCTGGGTGACATATCAAACCATCCCTAAAGAAGCGAATCCTGATGTCACCATTCCTTTTATTTATGTGTCGATTATTCATGACGGTATTTCCCCTGAAGATGCTGAGCGGCTATTAGTTAGGCCAATGGAGATTGAGCTCCGCTCGATTGAAGGCGTAAAAGAAATGTCAGCGGTGGCAAGTGAAGGGCATGCCTCTGTGACCCTTGAATTTATCGCGGGTATGGATCCCAAAGAAGCCTTAGCGGATGTACGAGATAAAGTCAGCTTAGCTAAGGCGAAACTGCCTTCTGAATCAGAAGAACCAGAAGTTCATGAAATTTTGATGGAAGACGAGCAACCGACTATTACATTAACTTTGTCCGGTGATGCGCCAGAACGAGGTTTGTTAACCCTTGCTCGTAATCTTAAAGATGAACTAGAAAGCATTTCTAGCGTATTAGAAGTTGATGTAGGTGGTGATCGCGAGGACATGGTCGAAATTGAGGTCGATCCACTGGCGATGATTTCTTATGGCTTAGAACCGAGTGACATCATTCAACTGCTATCAAATAACAACCGCTTAGTTGCTGCCGGTACACTTGATACTGGTAAAGGACGCTTTGCTGTAAAAATCCCATCCGTGTTTGAGACGATTCAGGATGTCATGGAGCAACCCGTGAAAGTCGTTGGCGATAGGGTGGTACGTTTTATGGACGTAGCAAAAATTCGTCGAGCGTATAAAGACCCAACCTCAATCGCACGTATTAATGGCCGCCATGCGGTTTCGCTGGAAGTAAAAAAACGTGCTGGTGAAAATATTATTGATACGGTCGAACAAGTGAAGCAAGTGGTCAATGAGGCCAAGAAAATATGGCCTGATCATATACGCGTTGATTACACCGGCGACATGTCAAAAGACGTAAAGATGATGCTTTCTGATCTGCAAAATAATGTGCTGTCTGCCGTATTATTGGTGGTTATCGTTATTGTGGCGGTACTTGGTGCGCGCACGGCATTTTTAGTGGGTATTGCCATTCCCGGTTCATTCTTAACGGGGATTTTAGTGATCTCTGTGTTTGGTTTAACGGTGAATATCGTGGTGCTCTTTGCGCTCATCATGGCTGTCGGTATGCTGGTGGATGGCGCAATTGTTGTTAGTGAGTTTGCAGACAGAGCAATGAGTGAAGGCAAACCGCGCAAGGTTGCATATAAACTGGCTGCAGAACGAATGGCATGGCCAATTATCGCCTCTACGGCAACAACATTAGCGGCCTTTGCCCCGCTGATATTTTGGCCGGGAATGATGGGCGAGTTTATGAAATACTTGCCGATTACACTTATTGCTACCTTGTCTGCGTCATTACTTATGGCACTGGTGTTTGTACCAACTATTGGTGGACTAATAGGTAAATCAAGGCCGCTTTCTGAGCAGCAAAAACATGATTTAGAGTTAGCAGAATCTGGCGATTTAACGCAAATTAAAGGGATGCTAGGGCGTTATATTCGAGTGCTTGATTATGCAACAGAGCGTCCTTGGTGGAGCCTTGCTGCTGCAATTGTGTTTTCCATTATGGTGTTTTTTGCCTTTGCTATTTCTAAGCTTGGCGTTGAGTTCTTTCCTGATGTTGAGCCAAATGGCGTTAATATCAAAGTACGTTCTTACAGTGACTTATCCATCTTTGAAAAAGACGTGATCATGAAAGATATTGAGTCGCGCATCCTAAAAGTGGAAGGTATAAAAACTCTGTACGCCCTTACTGGTGGTAAAGATCAAGTAGGCACGTTTAGAATGAATCTAAAAGATTGGGATGAGCGTCCGCCCGCAGAAGATATTATCAGCCAAGTTAACGAAATCACGGCAAGTTATGCCGGTGTAGAAATTGAACTTCGTAAAGATGAAAACGGCCCGGGTGGTGGTAAAGCGTTAAGCATTGAGCTGAGCTCTCGGTTTGTTGATGTGCTTAACAGTGAAGCTAAACGAGTAAGGCAAGCTATCGAGAATGATGGCGCGTTTCGAAATGTTGATGACAGTGCTTCAAAACCAGGTATTGAATGGCAACTTAAATTGAACCGTTCGGATGCGGCTCGTTTTGGTGCCGATGCCAGTCTGTTAGGGGCAAATGTTCAGCTTATTACCAATGGCTTGAAATTAGGGGAATACCGTCCAGATGATGTGGATGACGAGATTGATATTCGCGTACGTTTCCCCCATGACAAACGTGATTTAGGACGTCTTGAAACGTTACGTGTAAAAACCATGCACGGGCAAGTGCCAATTAGTCACTTTGTTGAGCGTCAAGCAGCGCCTAAAGTCGATACTATCCGTCGTGTAGATTCTCAGCGCGTTGTTACCGTTAATGCAGACATGAAGCCGGGTGAACAACTTGCCAAGGCATTGCCGCGCTTACAAGCGCAATTAGAAGAGCAAGGATTAGACCCTCGCGTGAAAATTAAAGTGCGTGGTGAAACTGAAGATCAAGATGAATCAGAAGCCTTTCTTGAGCAAGCTTTTGTGGTTGCTCTATTTGTGATGGGTATCATTTTGGTGACGCAATTTAATAGCTTTTATCAAGCATTTTTGATTTTAAGTGCTGTGCTATTTTCAACTGTGGGTGTGTTCTTAGGTTTAATCGTATTACAGCAACCGTTTGGTATTGTGATGTCAGGTATAGGGGTTATTTCGCTTGCAGGTATTGTGGTTAATAACAATATAGTATTGATTGATACCTATAATGTTTTACGAAGCCAAGGTCTGGCTGCCAAAGATGCGATTTTGCGAACCGGTGCACAGCGTTTGCGTCCGGTATTGCTAACGACTGTTACCACCATTTTGGGATTGATGCCAATGGTACTCCAAGTGAATATTGATTTATTTAACCGTCACATTGATTTTGGTGCGCCATCTACTCAATGGTGGGTGCAATTGGCAACAGCCGTTGCGGGTGGTTTAACATTTGCCACGGTGTTGACACTTGTGCTTACACCGTGTTTGTTAATGCTGCGAGATCGCCGTAGATAGTAATAGGTAAATTCGTTACCGATTAATTAAAAATGAGTGACCCTAGTGTTGGGTCACTTTAATCATCAGTAAAAAGAAGCCTAAAACTAACGCTGATGCGACCAAAATGTATACAAAGCCATTTTTACCTTGCTTAATTGGTACTCGATTGTGTTTTAAAAATAGGTACCATGCTACACACAGTACAATTGGCAACAAAAATAATATACGAAACATTTCTTAGCCTTTTTCAGTATTTACGTACACTTTAAGCATAAATATGCAGAATTTAAAGCGATACTTTCATCTTGTTTGACTTCCAATTGATCAATTTTTTGGTACAGTTAACCAGTTAACTATAGAGCACATGCTTTAATTTTAGCTACACTAAGGCATGTATACTAATAAGGTCCATACCTAAAAGGTGGACATTTGTATAATTAATAATTCAAAGTGAAAATTATTAGTATATAATGTATCCAAGAGTGAGACGGGCAAATTTCACTCTTAAGTTTATTAATTTAAATCATCTAGTAGGAGATGTATTTTATGATGGGTAAAACAGTTTCTTCTGAAGAAAACTCGAAATTAACGAAATGGCTTAAAACTAAACGCCACGAGAAAGGTCACACAATGCGTAGCCTTGCGCAGGTTTTAGGTACGCCGCATTCTTTTATCGGTAAAATTGAAAACCAAGAACGTCGACTAGATGTTATTGAATTCATACGTTATTGTGATGCTTTAGAAGTTGACCCGTACGAAGGTCTTAATTTACTAAAAGACGCATAATTTTTTAGTGCTTTGTGGTGAAATAACACTGCTAAAGTAATACAAATAGTGCAGGGAGGCGCTATTAAAATTTCACCATTTATCTCTCCTCTAAAATTACTTTCGTATCTAACTTGTTAAATCCCTTTGATGATAGTTGTTTTCTAGTGCATAAAGCTTATGCCTAATTAAAAATAAGAAAATTAATGAAGGTAAAACCATAAGTGCTGTCACTACAAAGAACATCGCCCAATTTCCTCCTAACCAGTCATCAATGAGCACGCCGCTATAACTTGAAAGTAAAGTTCTACCTAAATTACCTAATGATGCAAGTAGCGCATAGTGAGTGGCACTAAATGCTCGGTCGCAAAGCATAGATATAAACGCCACCATGGCAACGAGAGACCAAGCCTGTGTAAAACCATCAATAATGATTGCAAACGCGTAAAGGCTCAATTTAGGGCCTGCTATAGCAATCCAAGCGAAGGCGAGATTTGAGGCTGCCATCGCAATACCACTAATAAATAAGCCTTTAACAATGCCATATCGTTGGTTAAACAAACTACCTAGAAAGGTGAAAGCGATAGTAAGTACTGCCGTACCTACTTTTGAGAAGGTAGCAATATCGCTATTCGAGAAGCCCACTTCTTTATAAAACACGATAGACATTCGCCCTAAGAAGGCCTCGCCGATTTTAAATAAGAAAATAAAAGCTAATAAAGCCAATGCTGTTTTTACCCCGTTACGGGCGAAGAAGGTTCTAAAAGGATCAAAAACGGTTACAGCAAGCCATGCAATAACTTTAGCAAAGCGAGTTTGCGTACTACCAGCCAGCTTTTGTTGATAGGTTTGCTCAAGCTCTGCTTGAACTGCATCGCGATTTGATTCTGGTTCTTTCGCCCAAAATACGCTGCTCATTAATAGCAGCATCACGACAGATAGGAAAAAGTAAACTTGTGGCCAATCAAGTGAAGGGATGTCGGCCATATAAAACGGTAGGGCGCCTAATAGAGCATAGCCGCTCCACCAACCTGAGGTTGCCATTGCTGCCGCTGCGGTGGCTTTATGGCTCTCATTTTCTGCCAAAGTGTCGATACGAAATGCATCAATAGCAATGTCTTGAGTTGCAGATGCTATTGCAATCACTAAACACAGTGCGGCAGCAAACCAAAGGTTGGCTTTGATATCGAGCCCTGCAAGCGAAAAGGTACCAATAAAAATGACTGACTGACAGAGTAAAATCCAGCTACGGCGCTGGCCTAGCCAGTTAAATAAAAAAGGTAACTTTACACGGTCAACGAGCGGTGACCATAAAAAGTTAATGCTATATGCACCAAACACGATGCCAAACAACCCAATCATGCTGCGGCTTAGGCCTTCATCTTTTAGCCAGGCCGACATGACAGAGCCAATCAATACCCACGGAAAGCCGCTGCTAATACCAAAAATAAAAATATTAATTAAACGTTTATCTTTGAAGTATGAGAAATACTCTGAAAAAGAAAGGGTTTTTGTCATAGTGTTGCCAGTTTAAGGGGCGTGCGCCCCTATTTATTATTGATTAGCGTCAAGCACTTTTACGTTTAAGATAACTACAGGATCTTTGGGTACAAAGCTGTAACCAATTTTTTCATTGAAAGCAGTTTCGACACGCATGATTTTGTCTAGAGTTTCGTAGCCATCCATGACCATACCAAATACAGCAAAGCCCCAATCACGACCTGGATTAAGATGGTCGTTGTCGTCCATATTAAAGAAGAATTGACGCGTACCTGAGTGTGGTTTTCGGTCTTGATATGCCATTGCGATACTATACATATCGTTTTTTAACCCGTTGCCACTTTCATTGAAAATAGGGTCACCTTCGTACAGACCATCGTAGTCTTTATCGTAACCACCGCCTTGAATTACAAAATCACGTTCGTTGTCTTCATCACGTTCAACACGGTGAAATACACTACCTTGATAGCTACCATCGGCAACGTAAGTTAGAAAGTTATTTACTGTAATTGGTGCCCGTGAACGATCCATTTCGACCACAATACTGCCAAGCGTAGTAACAATTTCTACGCGCGGAAACATATTGTCTTTTTGAATAAACTTACCTTCAGTCGCTGCGAATGAACTGTGAGCAAAAAACAATAAAAAACTAAGTAATAAAATGCGTTTCATGGTTAACCTTCTAAATAGGCGATTAATTCTGGGTCAGATACAATGCGTGTTATAACCTGTTCAGTCAACTTATTAAGTTGACCTTCTATTTTTGCACGGTCATGACTGAGTGGTCCTTCAAGATTTGCGTTGCCGCGGTATATCTTAGTAAAGTTACTCGTACTTTTAATCACTCTTAAACCAAACTCCACATTTGCAGCACTACTGTGCGTCATCATCTTTTCGGTGACAGTTGCTTGCAACTTATGAATATCTAATTCAAAACGTGTAGTTGCTAAGTTTGAAATGTTTGCACCATTACGGCTTAGAGCACTGTCTAAGGCACTTTTCACAGAATCAGCTATTCCAGGGCTTGCAAGCGTTTTTACTTTGTCTGAACCAATGATTTTAAGGGTCACATTGTCACCACGTAAGTCAATTACGCTGGTGCTAACATTACTGTTAATAGTTGAAATTTTCCCGCCTTGATAAACGGGGTTCAAAATTAACTGATTTGGCTGATTGCTACACGCAGATAGGGCGGCTAGCAAGCATAAAGGAAGTATTTTTTTCATTTAGTTAGCTCCATTAATTATTCTTTGTAGCACTTAGTACGACAAACTTTTTATTAGATCCTAATAGCTTACAATTGCCGAACATGCGTTTTAACTTTTCATGATAGTCTAGATGACGATTACCAATAATTCTTAATTCACCACCGTGCTTTAATGTTTGTTTTGCCTGTTTGAACATTTGCCAAGCGATATGATCGGTGACCGCTTGCGCTTGGTGAAATGGTGGGTTACATAAAACAAGGTCAACACTGTTAGGTTGAAAATCGGTTAAACAGTCGTTTTGAACAAACTCACACTGGTCTAATTGATCAGGTAAATTGTGAGTTATGTTCAATTTGGCTGATTCAACGGCCATATAGGACTCATCAACGAAGGTTACATGGGCTTTAGGGCAACGTTTGAGAGTCATCAACCCAACAACACCATTACCACAGCCTAAATCAATGATGCTGCGGGCTTTACTTGTTTGTGGCAAATAGTTAAAGAAAAAGCGCGCGCCGATATCTAATGAGTCCCGAGAAAATACATTGGCATGATTTTGAATTTCAAATTCACTGCCTTCAAGTGGCCAGTTAACAGGAAAGGGGGCTACTTTATTAAGACCACTGGTTTTACTGATAATTAAGCGGGACTTTTTAACCGCTAAGCTGGTTGATGTTTCACCGATATACTGACTAAAAGCCTTTATAGTTGAGTTATGAATGTCTTTCGTTTTTCCAGCTGCAATAACATCAATGTCAGCAGGTAAAGCTGCACTGATTGCGGCAAGTTGATGCTGAAGATAGCCTAAATTGCGTGGCACTTTTAATATCACTAAATCAACCTGATTAGGTAATGCTGCTAATGAGTCCAGTTGCGTTAAAGAATCTGTTGATAACTCATTGGTTTGTAAATTATAGCGGGTAGCTTGATGACCAATATACGAGTCGTTAACTGAATAAACTGTTAACGTATTAAAGGCACAGGATAAGGCGCCAAAACTGTCATTGAGTATCAGGATTGAATTTGCATATGGGTAGTGCTCTTGTACATAATTGACAAGATATTCATCGCCAGAGTCCCATGCTTGAAGACTGCGATTTTTTTGATCTAACGGAAAGCGTTCTAGGGTATAGGTGTTATCACCGAGCTGTGCTTGGGTGGTCATCATGATTTTACGAAAGTATTAATGTATAGGTAAATTCTAACATGCAACAGCCAAACGCCAACCCTAATCATCTACCTGATGGGTTTTCTTACCAAGCCAATACATTGAGTGCGCAAAAAAGCCTCGAATTATTTTACTTTCTTCAGCAGCAGCTCAATTGGCAGCAACCGGCTATAAAAGTGTACGGAAAAAGCCATGTGATCCCGCGTTTGCAATGCTTTATTGCTGATCAGAACGTAAATTATGGTTACTCGGGTTCAAAATTAATCGTTGAGCCTTGGCCAGAGGTGCTTGATGCTATGCGTGTACGCTTATCAAGAACTTTGCAGATACCATTTAATGCGCTTTTAGTTAACTTGTATCGAGATGGTCATGATTGTATGGGCTGGCATAGTGACGATGAGAAAGAACTTGGTGAGCAACCAACAATCGCGTCTGTATCACTAGGGGCCGAACGTGTATTTAAAATAAAGCATAAATATAAAAATGAACAATATAGCATTGTGCTGCAAAGTGGTAGCTGTTTAATCATGAATGGTTTTAGCCAGCGCGATTACCAGCATAGTTTGCCGAAGCAGCAAAGACTCAAACACCCTCGAATTAACCTTACCTTTCGTTCAATCATATAAAATCATTGGCAAATTGAGCCATGCCCTTGATATAGTAGCTGGCAATTATTTTCTTATGAAAGGTCTATGACACATGTCAATGCAACAACAAATTGAGCAAAAGCTTGCTGCGGGTATCGAATGTAAACACCTGAATGTTGTCAATGAAAGCCATATGCATAGTCGTGGAACTGAGTCGCATTTTAAAGTGGTGGTTGTGAGTGAAGAATTTGCAGGTAAACGTTTACTTGCCCGTCACCGTCAAATTAATGAGCTATTAAAAGATGAATTAGCAAATCACATTCATGCATTAGCGATTCACACATTTACTCCCGAAGAGTTCAGTGAACAACATGGACAGGCACCTGAATCACCAAAGTGCTTAGGCGGCTCAAAGTTCGACTAAATTAGCAGGACAGTCACTCAAAGTTAGAAGGACAGTCACTCTAGACTGCTGGTTACTTGGGTGTTTTAAGCTCGAAAAATTTACGTGGGTCTGAAAAGTTTTACTGATCAGACCTGTATTTTAACTATTAGCCTTTAAACTAGCGCTAATTTTTATTGTGATAGATATAGGATGATCAATGGTCATTAAGCCGAAAATTCGTGGATTTATCTGCACTAACGCGCATCCAGTAGGGTGTGCTGAGCACGTACAAGAACAAATTAATTATGTGAAAGCGCAAGGACCACTGAGCAATGCACCTAAGAATGTATTAGTGATAGGTGCGTCTACAGGTTACGGCCTAGCATCACGTATCACGGCTGCATTTGGTGGCGGTGCTAAAACGTTAGGTATTTTCTTTGAAAAAGAAGGTAGCGAACGCAAAACGGGTTCTGCAGGTTGGTACAACACAGCAGCATTCCAAGCAGCCGCTGAAGAAGCTGGTTTATGGTCTAAAAATATCAATGGCGACGCGTTTTCTAACGAAATTAAGCAAAAAGCAATTGATACTATCAAAGCTGATCTAGGTAAAATTGATTTAGTTATATACAGCCTTGCTTCACCTCGTCGTACTGATCCAAATACAGGTGAAACTTACTCATCTACGCTTAAGCCTATTGGCTCAGATATCACAACGAAGAACCTAAACACTTCAAAGCGTGTGATTGATGAAGTAACCGTTGAAGCAGCAAGCCAAGAAGACATCGACAATACAATTAAAGTAATGGGCGGTGAAGATTGGGAAATGTGGATTGACGCATTAAAAGAAGCGGATGTACTAGCTGATAACTTCAAAACAACGGCTTACACCTATATCGGTAAAGAGTTAACGTGGCCAATTTACGGTCATGCGACAATTGGTAAAGCGAAAGAAGACCTTGACCGTGCAACGCAAGCAATCAAAGAGTCTACAAAAGACTTAAATGGCGAAGCGTATGTTTCTTCATTAAATGCGGTTGTGACACAAGCAAGCTCGGCAATTCCAATTATGCCTTTATATATCTCTGCTTTATTCAAAGTAATGAAAGCAGACGGTACATACGAAGGTACCATTGAGCAAATTCATGCGTTATTTACTGAAAACCTTTACGGCGAGACACCACGTTTTGACGAAGGTGGTCACTTATTCCAAAACTACAAAGAGTTAGAAGATGATGTTCAAGCTCGTGTACAACATGTTTGGGATACAGTAGATACAAATACAATTGACGAATTAACGGATTACGTGGGTTACCATAATGAGTTTTTACGTTTATTCGGTTTTGGTATCGACAGTGTAGATTACGAGCAAGATGTGAATCCTGATGTTGCGATTTCACAGCTGATTGATTAATCGCTGAACAAACTTGATTTTGTAAAGTCGCTTTTTTAAGCGACTTTTTTGTTTCTGGATGAAAATAAAACATCATCAATAGCACTTTGGTCTATATTGAATTTTATTCAAAAGGTTTTTGTAGTCTAAATAACCGTATCTGTCGTATAAATTTCATATTTGCTCTCGCATAGTCACCCTGATTGATGTTAAAATTCGGGCAATATATGTGAGGAGTTTACTGCGTTGCTTGTTTGGGGTGTTAAACAGGCTATTCTTTGATACTTAGAGTTTAACTTGAGCATATCAAATGGCGACGTGGTTGGTACGATTTTTCAGTTTCTTTCCGTTAATGTAATGCAAGTGCGTATGATCAACATAAAAAAAGGTCTGGATTTACCGATAGAGGGCGCACCTCAGCAAGTTATTCACGATGGTTCTGCCGTCAAACGTGTAGCTGTGCTAGGTGAAGAATATATTGGTATGCGTCCAACCATGCATGTTCGCGTGGATGACCAAGTCAAAAAAGGCCAGGTACTTTTTGAAGACAAAAAGAACCCAGGCGTCTTATTTACTGCACCAGCTTCTGGGGTAGTTAAAGAAATCAATCGTGGTGCTAAACGTGTGCTGCAATCTGTTGTTATTGAAGTTAATGGCAGTGAGCAAATCACCTTTGACTCTTTCAAGGCCGACGAGCTTTCGGGCTTAGACCGTGAAAAAGTTAAAGAAGTACTAGTTCAGTCAGGTCAATGGACAGCACTACGTGCTCGCCCATTCAGCAGAGTAGCTGCTTTGGATGCAAATCCTAGCTCTATCTTTGTAACGGCTATCGACACTAACCCGCTAGCTGCAGATCCTGCAGTAATCATTGCTGAAAACACTCAAGCATTTGAAGCAGGTTTAGCTGTGGTATCTCGTTTAACTGACGGCAAAGTATTTGTTTGTAAACAAGCTGGTAGCCAAGTGCCTAGTTCATCAATCCCTCAAGTAGAAGTACATGAGTTTGGTGGCAAGCATCCGGCAGGTCTTGTTGGTACACACATTCATAACTTAGACCCAGTTTCTGCAAGCAAGCAGGTTTGGCACTTAGGTTACCAAGACGTAATCGCGTTTGGTAAATTATTCCTAACAGGTGAAATCTTCACAGACCGTGTTGTTTCGCTTGCTGGTCCTCGTGTTAAAAACCCACGCTTAATGAAAACTCAGCTAGGTGCATCTTTAGATGATTTAGTTGCTGGTGAATTAGAAGACGGTGATAACCGTGTAATTTCTGGTTCTGTATTATCAGGCGCTATCTCTCAAGGTCCACATGCGTTCTTAGGTCGTTACCATGTTCAAGTATCTGTATTACTTGAAGGTCGCGAAAAAGAGCTATTCGGTTGGATCGCACCAGGTGCTAACAAGTTCTCAGTAACACGTACCTTCTTATCTCACCTTGCTCCTAGCCGTCTATTTAACATGACGACTTCAACAGGTGGTTCGAAGCGTGCTATGGTTCCAATTGGTAGCTATGAGCGTGTTATGCCTTTAGACATCCTACCTACACTATTATTACGTGATTTAATCGCACGTGATCTTGATGGTGCTATTTCGTTAGGTGCGCTAGAGCTTGATGAAGAAGATTTAGCATTATGTACCTTCGTTTGTCCAGGTAAATACGAGTACGGTTCAATCCTACGCGATTGCTTGACTACGATCGAGAAGGAAGGCTAGAGAGATGGGTTTAAAGAAATTTCTAGAAGATATTGAGCCGCATTTTGAACCGGGTGGTAAACACGAAAAATGGTATGCGCTTTACGAAGCTGCAGCGACTATTTTCTACACGCCAGGTTATGTAAATAAAGGCAAAACACACGTTCGCGATAACATCGACCTAAAACGTATGATGATTTTAGTGTGGATGGCGACGTTCCCTGCCATGTTCTTTGGTATGTTCAACATCGGTCATCAGGCCGCTGGTGCTTTAGCACAAGGTTTTGAACTAGCAAACACATGGCAAGTTGGTCTGTTCCAATTATTCGGTGGTGAATTAACTGCTGATTCTGGTTGGGGCGCGAAAATGTTTTACGGTGCCTGCTTCTTCCTACCAATATACGCAGTAACATTTGCTGTGGGTGGTTTCTGGGAAGTGCTATTTGCTTCAGTGCGTAAGCACGAAGTAAATGAAGGTTTCTTCGTAACATCTGTATTATTTGCACTAATCCTGCCAGCAACGATTCCTTTATGGCAAGTTGCACTAGGTATTACGTTTGGTGTTGTAATCGCGAAAGAAATCTTTGGTGGTACAGGTCGTAACTTCCTTAACCCTGCTCTTGCCGGTCGTGCGTTCTTATTCTTCGCATACCCAGCGCAAATTTCAGGTGACACAGTATGGACAGCAGTAGATTCATTCTCTGGTGCAACTATGCTTGGCCAAGCTGTTGTTGGTTCACTTGATTACAGCAACATGGAGTTATGGTGGAATGCGTTCTACGGTTTCATTCAAGGTTCTGTAGGTGAAACGTCAACACTAGCACTATTAATCGGTGGTTTATTCCTAATTTACGTGCGTATCGCTTCATGGCGTATCGTACTAGGTGTATTCCTAGGTATGGTTGCAACGGCATTCTTACTAAATACAATTGGTTCAGAAACCAATGCTGTATTTGCAATGCCTTGGCACTGGCATTTAGTTCTTGGTGGTTTTGCATTTGGTATGTTCTTCATGGCAACAGACCCTGTATCTGCATCATTCACAGACAAAGGTAAGTTCGCTTACGGTGCGTTAATCGGCTTTATGGTTGTAATGATCCGTGTTGTTAACCCGGCATTCCCAGAAGGTATGATGCTAGCAATCTTATTTGCTAACTTATTTGCACCATTATTCGATCACTTTGTAGTGCAAGCTAATATCAAGCGGAGGTTGGCACGTAATGTCTAGTAATAACGAATCAATCGGCAAAACGCTAACCGTTGTTGTTGCACTATGTTTAGTGTGTGCAATCATCGTATCGTTTGCTTCAGTTCAGCTTCGTCCTTTACAGCAAGCTAACAAAACACAAGATATCCAACGTAATATCTTAGCGGCTGCAGGCATTGAAGTATCAGGTACTGTGTCAGATACCTTTAACTCAAAAATTGAAGCACGTGTTGTAGACATGAACACAGGTGAGTTTGTTGAAGGTGCTGATCCTAACTCATTTGACTTCGAGAAAACAAAATTCGACCAAGCTCGTAGCTTTGCGTTGAAAGCAGAAGGAATTAAAGACATCGCTGGTATTCAGCGTATGACAAAAAATTCACCTGTATATATTTCGAAGAAACCTGATGGTTCTACAGACGCAATCATTCTACCAATCCAAGGTTATGGCCTTTGGGGTGTAATGTACGGCTTCTTAGCGCTTGAAAGCGATGGTGAAACAGTTAAAAACATCAACTTCTTCAAGCACAACGAAACGCCAGGTCTAGGTGGTGAAATCCAAAATCCACAATGGACTGCTAAATGGCAAGGTAAAGAGTTACCAATCAATATCATGAAGAGCGGTGCGAAGAACGAACATCAAATCGATGGTCTTTCTGGTGCAACATTAACTTCAAACGGTGTTGATCACACAGTTGACTTCTGGACTGGCGAGCATGGCTTTGGTCCATTCCTTGCGAAAGTACGTGAAGGAGCGTTGAAATAATGGCTGATACTAAAGAAATGAAGTCGGTCCTATTTGGCCCGGTATTCGCAAATAACCCGATCGCATTACAAGTACTAGGTATTTGTTCTGCGCTAGCGGTAACATCAAGCTTAAAAAATGCACTAATCATGTCAATCGCATTGACACTAGTAACTGCGTTTTCTAGCTTGTTTATTTCGTCAATTCGTAACCACATCCCATCATCTGTACGTATCATCGTGCAAATGACGATCATCGCATCACTTGTAATCGTTGTTGACCAAGTACTGCAAGCATTCTCTTATGCAACTGCTAAAGAGCTTTCAGTATTCGTTGGTCTAATCATTACAAACTGTATCGTAATGGGTCGTGCTGAAGCATACGCAATGAAGTCACCACCGTTAATGTCTTTCTTAGATGGTATCGGTAACGGTTTAGGCTACTCAGTAGTACTACTAACTGTTGGTTTCATCCGTGAGTTATTCGGTAAAGGTTCACTATTCGGTGTTGATATTATCCCATTAGTACAAAATGGTGGCTGGTATCAACCAATGGGTCTATTGATTTTACCACCGAGTGCATTCTTCATTATTGGTTTATTCATCTGGGTACTTCGTACCTTCAAGAAAGACCAAGTAGAAGCAAAAGCGTAAGGGGCGAGCAGTGGAACATTATATTAGTTTATTTGTAAAAGCGGTTTTCATTGAAAACTTAGCTTTAGCCTTCTTCCTAGGTATGTGTACTTTCCTTGCTGTATCAAAGAAAGTAACAACGTCAATCGGCCTAGGTGTGGCAGTTATCGTGGTACTAGGTATCTCAGTACCTGTAAATAACTTGGTTTATCACGCTGTTCTTGCACCAGGTGCATTAGAGTGGCTTGGCTACCCAGAAGCAGACCTTAGCTTCTTACGTTTCTTGACTTTCATCGGTGTTATTGCAGCACTTGTACAAATTCTTGAAATGGCATTAGATAAGTTCTTCCCTGCACTTTACAACGCGTTAGGTATCTTCTTACCACTGATCACAGTTAACTGTGCGATCTTCGGTGCGGTATCTTTCATGGTTGAGCGTAACTATAACTTCGGCGAGTCTGTTGTTTATGGTATCGGTTCAGGTGTGGGCTGGGCACTAGCAATTACTTTACTTGCTGGTATCCGTGAAAAAATGAAGTACTCAGACGTTCCTGATGGCTTACGTGGTTTAGGTATTACTTTCATCACTGTTGGTCTTATGGGTCTTGGCTTTATGTCATTCTCTGGTATTTCACTTTAATAGGTAGCGAGGATAAATCATGAATGAGATTTTCTTAGGCGTTGGTGTTTTCATCGCTATCGTTGTTATTTTAGTTTTAGTTATCATTGGTGCTAAATCTAAATTAGTAGCAAGCGGCGATATCATCATCGGAATTAATGGCGACCCAGAAAAAGCTATTAAAACATCTGCAGGTAGCAAGCTATTAGGCGCGCTAGCTGATTCAGGTATCTTCGTTTCATCTGCATGTGGTGGCGGTGGCTCTTGTGGTCAGTGTCGTGTACACATCAAAGAAGGTGGCGGCGATATCTTACCAACAGAACTTGATCACATCTCTAAAGGTGAAGCGCGTGAAGGCTGCCGTTTAGCGTGTCAGGTAAATGTTAAGAACGACATGGAAATTGAACTTGAAGAGTCAATTTTCGGTGTTAAGAAGTGGGAATGTACTGTTATCTCTAACGATAACAAGGCAACGTTCATCAAGGAACTTAAGTTACAAATTCCTGATGGCGAGTCAGTACCTTTCCGTGCCGGTGGTTATATTCAAATTGAAGCACCAGCTCACCACGTTAAATACGCTGATTTCGATATTCCAGAAGAGTATCGTGGCGACTGGAACCACTTCGGTTTCTTCGATCTGGAGTCTAAAGTAGACGACGAAACAATTCGTGCATACTCAATGGCTAACTACCCAGAAGAAGAAGGCATCATCATGCTTAACGTGCGTATCGCTACGCCGCCGCCAAGAGACCTAAGCCTTCCATGTGGTAAAATGTCTTCGTACATTTGGTCATTAAAAGAAGGTGATAAAGTGACTATTTCTGGCCCATTCGGTGAGTTCTTCGCGAAAGACACTGATGCAGAAATGGTATTCGTAGGTGGTGGTGCAGGTATGGCACCAATGCGTTCACATATCTTTGACCAACTTAAGCGTTTACAATCTAAGCGTAAGATGAGCTTCTGGTATGGTGCGCGTTCTAAGCGTGAAATGTTCTACGTAGAAGATTTCGACGGCTTAGCAGCAGAAAACGATAACTTCGTATGGCACACAGCACTGTCTGATCCACAACCAGAAGATAACTGGGAAGGTTACACAGGCTTCATCCATAATGTACTTTATGAAAACTACTTGAAAGATCATGAAGCGCCTGAAGATTGTGAGTTCTACATGTGTGGTCCTCCAATGATGAACGCGGCTGTTATCAACATGCTTAAAGATCTTGGTGTAGAAGACGAAAACATCTTATTAGATGACTTCGGTGGCTAACACCATACACAAAACAATTAGTTTTGGTTAGAATACAGGCCTCGTAGCACTTAGTGTTACGAGGCTTTTTTATTTCTATACCGAACTCCGTGGTATCTACAAGGTGAATGCTATGAATAGAGTGTTTTATCGCCAAGGCTTGATGGCCTTTTTCCTATTAACTATGACTTTACTCATGGCTGGCTGCGGTCAATCAGATAAGGCTGAAGAGCTTTATTTTGAAGGTAAGACAATGGGCACCACTTATCACATTAAGGTGTTTGCAGAGTCTTCAAAGGTTGCAGGTGTTGATTTACACCCGGAAATTAAGCAAGTGCTTAAAGATGTAAATCAATCTATGTCGACTTACATTCCTGATTCAGAAATTAACCAGTTCAACCAGTTACCAGCAGGGCAGGTAATGCCAATAAGCGCTGATTTTAGAAACGTGGTAGCTGAATCAATTCGCCTTGGCGAATCAACAAAAACGTTAGATGTGACCATGGGGCCACTTATTGACTTGTGGGGCTTTGGTCCAGATAAAAAGCCGACTAAACGCCCAAGCGATGAAGCCTTGGCCGCAATGGTTGCCAAAATTGGTGTTGATAAGCTTGAACTTACAGATGCTGGTCTTATGAAGACGATTGATGGTTTAGAGCTGTCGTTTTCTGCTACAGCAAAAGGCTATGGTATTGATAAAGTAGCACAAGTGATTGAAAGCCATGGTTTCACTAATTATATGGTTGAGATTGGTGGTGAGCTTCGTGTGTCGGGTATTAAGCCAAACAACATCACTTGGAAAATAGCTATTGAGCAGCCTGATGCTGAGCCTGGCGTGCGTAAAGTACATAAAGTAATTGAGCCGGGTACTAATGGTATTGCGACATCCGGTGATTACCGAATTTTTTACGAAATGGATGGTGTTACCTATAGCCACTTAATTGACCCTGTAACAGGTATGCCGAGCCGTCATGATTTGGTATCAGTTACTGTTTTACACCCATCAGCGATGACTGCAGATGGCTTAGCGACGGCAATTACAGTGATGGGCATGGAAAAGGCGCAGAAATACGCCGAAGAGCACGATTTGCCGGTGTATTTAATTGGTAAGTCAGACAATGGTTTAGTAACTTATTCAAGCCCTGCATTTAAACCATATTTGTAGCAGGGCAAGAAGCAGTGTATAACCAAGCTGCCTCAAGATGCAGAACTCAGCGTTCCACAGGTGCTTAATATCAAGGCGTTACTTTGCAACAATGGCAGTCCCAGAACTAACAACGATGAGAGTAAGCGCCTGTGAAGCGCCCAAAGGATTGGTTTAAAAGCGATTTATACCGCGTTATTGATTTTAACAATAGAACCACTATTGCTTGCAATCAATGCCTTGCCTAAATCGCTTTTAATTCTAACTGAAACTCGCACCTTGAGGTCGTTTAGGTATATAATACATGCAGCCTAATTAGTTGGGCTCGATTTAATTGCTGACGATAGGGGCAAAGCAATGTCACTTTTTCTTCTTACATTTGGTCTACTTATTTTAATTGTGGCGGCGATGGCTGTCGGAATGATTGTGCAAAAGAAATCTATGGCCAGTAGTTGTGGTGGCCTAGGCGCTGTTGGTATCGACAAAGCCTGCGACTGCGACGACCCATGTGACAAGCGTAAAAAGCGCATGGCAAAAGAACAAGTCTGGAAAGAGAATCAAATTCTTTAACCACAAAAAAAGCGCCCAAAGGCGCTTTTTTAATACCTAAATTTTACAAGGACAGTCACTTTTATCCATGAACTCATTCTTGCAGTAAATAAGATATTGTCTAAACTTTAATTACAGCTAATGCA